>NZ_JAVRCI010000089.1:0-26055 GCF_034530835.1 Nostoc sp. DedQUE12b
ATGGGTCGCCCGGGATTCGAACCCGGAACTAATCGGTTAAAAGCCGAGTACTCTACCGTTGAGTTAGCGACCCTTTCGCTGCATTTCGCAACTTTGCCATCATAGCACAGACATCTGTAGATTTGTAAAGGGGTTTAGAAAAAATTGGCAGTCAACCTTATAGATGCTGTATGGCTAGCTCCTGGTGCTAACACAGTCAGGTTATCACCAGTATTGAGAGAGTTACGGGTGGCACTCCACGGTTCTAGACAGTAGAATTCTTTGCCCTTGACTGTCCAAAATACCAGGTAGGTAGAGAAATCATCATAATCCAAGGTGAGTTTTAACTTCCGGCTGCGATCTATGGCAGTGGCCGATTGACTTGTTAGCTGTCCAAAGGCAAAATCAATTTCATCACGGCTAAAGTCAAAATTGCCGTCAAAAGAGTGAATTTCCTTAGTTTGATTGTCTTGATACTGCTTAGAAGGAATTTCCAGCTCTAACTGAGTTTTATCACCACACAGAAAGTAGGGATGGAAACCAGCCGAAAAGGGCATTGGTGTAGATGACAAGTTTTTATACTGCTGACGGACTTCTAGGGTATTACTTTGAAGTTCGTAGGTGAAAGCCAGTTGAAAATCAAAAGGATAAACTGCTTTGGTTTGCTCATTGCTATCAAGAACAACAGTGAGACTAGCTTTATCTCCAGTTTCTTGTTCTGTTACTTTCCACGGCAATTCACGGGCAAAACCATGTTGTTTGAGAATATATTTCTGACCGTTATGAGTGTAAGTATTATCTGGTAGATTGCCACAAATAGGAAACAAAATTGGATTTCCACCTCTGACACTCAACTCAGGATGAGTAAAGCGTTCAGTATCCAGGTAGAAAATTTCTTGCCCTTGAATGCGCCAACGGGTGATGATACCGCCGCGTCCGGGTACGACTTCCAATTGAGAACCAGCGGTTTCGTCAGAAAGAATATAGGTCTTGTATTGTTGCTGTCGAACTGCAATGCTAAACACAAATTTTAGTCCTGGGTAAGATGGAGTGCTGAGTACTTAGTGCTGAGTCCTGAGCAGAATACAAAAGTACTCAGCACTCAGCACTCATAACTCAGCACTGTTTATTCGTCTTCTGCAAACACGAAACGATATAACTCGCTAGGGTCTGGCTCAGGGCTGCTTTCGGCGAACTTAACTGCATCGTCGATTACATCCTGAATTTTACGGTCAATGGCTTTGATTTCTCCCTCATCTGCCAGATTTTGCTCCACCAAATAAGTTGCCAACTTCTTAATTGGGTCACGGGCGAACCAAAATTCTTTCTCCGCCTTGCTTCGCATTTCATCTGGGTCAGCCAAGGAGTGACCCCGGAAGCGGTAGGTAAGCGCCTCAATTAATGTTGGGCCTTCACCTGCACGGGCACGGGCTACAGCTTCTTGAGCTACGGCTCGGACTGCTAGTACATCCATGCCATCTACTTCTACACCCACCATGTTAAATACACTGGCTTTTTTATAAATCTCTGGCTGGGAAGTGGCTCGTTCGTGAGACATTCCAATAGCCCACTTATTGTTTTCGACCACAAACAGAATTGGCAGTTTCCATAGAGCTGCCATATTTAGCGTCTCGAAAAACTGACCGTTATTAGCTGCACCGTCGCCAAAAAAGCAAGCTGTCACTTGGTCAGCATTTTTATCTCCCAACACTTCGCGGCGGTATTTGCTCGTGAAAGCCGCTCCAGCTGCTACAGGAATTCCCTCAGCCACAAAAGCATAGCCACCCAGCAAGCGATGTTCGGCAGAAAACATGTGCATGGAACCACCGCGCCCTTTGCTGCAACCTGTGGCTTTCCCAAATAATTCTGCCATTACCTCTCTTGCTGGTACTCCCGCACTCAAAGCATGAACGTGGTCGCGGTAAGTACTGCAAACGTAATCTTCACCCGGTCGCATTGACTGCACAACACCACTGCAAACGGCTTCTTGACCGTTGTACAAATGGACAAAACCAAACATTTTACCCCTGTAGTACATTTCAGCGCACTTGTCTTCAAACAAGCGCCCTAATACCATATCCTCATACAAACGTAACCCTTCTTCTTTTGTAATATGCGTAGTAGCAGGATTAAAAGTGGGTAAAGTACGCTCTTGAACCATTATTTTTGAGTATCCCTGTTGTACAACTTAAAGTTACGGTCTTAAATAAGTTGGTCTGATAACACCTCGGCTTTTAACAGGCTAGCGTTTGTAAGACCCAACGATCAAACTTTATTTATGCACCAAAAAAGGGTCTTAGGGAATAGCTGAATTTTTAATTTTTGATTTTTAACTTTTCAGCTTATGCCCCGTGAGGATTTGGCGCTAACGGCAACATCTACCGCTTTGGGTTTTTCATCTCTCACTGAAACAGTTCCCAGTAACGAGTTCGACTAGGAATCAAATCAGTTGCGATTAGTGAGTACTGAATGAAAAGATTCACAATTACTACGTCTTACTCATTACTTCTTACTCAGAACTCAGCACTCAGCACTCCTAAATATTCCCCTTCACAGACTAGCAATCAAGATAGACTGCTTTCTGCATATCTATTAACAATTTAAAAAAAAGCAGGCAAAAATCTATAATACCTAAATAGGTAATTGTAATAAAGGGTAAATTATGATATGATTTTTGTCTCCTGTTATCAGGGTAAATCCCCAATAGTGGTATTTTTGTTACTGCATAGTGGGAAAGCCCCAAAAAAATCAATCATCAATAGATTCTTCCAACCACAACAATTATGCCGTAATTAAAAACGGTAGTTGTGGTTTGTGGTATCGAAGGCTGATAATAGTTGTGTTAAACAAAAATACTAAGAATTAAAACAAACAATTGAGGCTTTCTAGGCGAAAGCAAAAAATTAGTACTAGAATGTGACTCAAAATTTCGGGAAGGTACAAAACAAGTTGTTGCAATATACACTTGTAGAGTAAATTCTATACGGCATTTTTATGGCACGGTTTTACAGGCCTGGAAAGCTCTAGGTGAATTATGTTGATCACGGTGCAGGGGAAGTAGGCTGTGCGAATTCCGCTAGATTACTACCGAATTTTAGGACTACCGTTAGCGGCAAGTGAAGAACAATTGCGACAGGCATACAGCGATCGCATTGTACAATTGCCGCGACGTGAGTATTCTCAGGCAGCAATTTCTTCTCGTAAACAACTCATAGAAGAAGCTTACGTGGTTTTATCAGATCCAAAACAACGCAGTACCTACGATCATCTTTATCTTGCCCACGCCTATGATCCTGATAACCTTGCTGCTGCCACAGTAGCACTGGAAAATCCTCCAGAAAGCACCAAAAGGGGTAGTGATACCCAGAGTCTGGGTATCGAAATTAGCCAAGACGAATTAGTGGGCGCTTTATTGATTTTGCAAGAGTTGGGGGAATACGAACTTGTACTGAAATTAGGTCGTCCGTACCTGGTAAATAAAAATGGTGCTACAAGTGCAAGAAAAGGCAATAATTTAGCAGACGAAGAAATACACGAAAGTGCTGAACATCCTGATGTCGTTCTCACTGTCGCCCTTGCTTGTCTAGAATTAGGTCGTGAACAGTGGCAACAAGGTCATTATGAAAATGCCGCCATATCTTTAGAAACGGGTCAAGAACTGCTAGTACGCGAAGGGTTGTTTGCCAGCGTCCAGGCAGAAATTCAAGCGGATCTTTATAAATTGCGACCATATCGAATTTTGGAGTTGCTGGCACTACCTCAAGAAAAGACTGCCGAACGAAGCCAAGGTTTGGAATTATTGCAAAACCTCTTAGAAGATCGTGGCGGGATTGATGGCACGAACAATGATGATTCTGGTCTAAACATAGATGACTTTCTGCGGTTTATTCAGCAGTTACGCAACCACTTAACAGTCGCCGAACAGCACAAGTTATTTGAAGCCCAAAGCAAACGCAATTCTGCTGTTGCCACTTACTTAGCTGTTTATGCGTTGATAGCGCGGGGATTTGCTCAACGGCAACCTGCTTTAATTCGTCAAGCAAGACAAATGCTCATACGTCTGGGTAAGCGCCAAGATGTACATTTAGAACAGTCTTTATGTGCGTTACTTTTGGGACAAACTGAAGAAGCAACTAGGGTTTTAGAACTTAGTCAGGAGTACGAAGCTTTAGCTTTTATTCGAGAAAAATCTCAAGACTCTCCAGATTTATTACCAGGGCTGTGTCTATATGCAGAACAGTGGTTGCAACACGAAGTATTTCCCCATTTTCGAGATTTAGCAAACCAGCAAGCTTTTCTAAAAGATTACTTTGCTAACCAACAGGTACAAGCTTATTTAGAAGCATTGCCAACGGATGCAGAAACAACTAATGAGTGGGCTGTAATTAACCCCCAAAATTTTCCCCAGCCACAGACAAATAATTCGCCTTTCCCTAAAAATTCAACTAAGACTCCAAAGCAATTTAACCACAGCAGAACACCTGACCTAGATTTACCAGAAACACCAGAACATTTAAACTTCTCACCACCGATGTGGAATTCATCTGGAAGTGTAAAATCAGAGGTTCCTGCTGCTGAACGGACGAGCAGAGGCACTAATCAGAATTTGAACGGTTCAGCTAAAAGTGCTACACCTGCTCATAACCAAAAGCGTCGGCGGAGAAAACCTACTCCATCTAATATCCGGGAGCGTGTACCGGATAATCGTCCCCATTCTCGTCGTCCTCGGCGGCGGCGAACTTTTGCTAACACCATTGAAGGGAAAACACGGCTGGTATGGAGAGTGTTTATTTCTTTAGTGAGTATTTTAGTTTTCTGGGTGTTAGCCACAACAACTTTTGGATGGTTAAAAAATCTGTTTTTTCCTACACGATCTGTACCTCCTTCACAGTTGTTTGTACAAATAAATCAACCACCAATATCTATTCCCGATCCAAATAGTCCACCACAAGGATTAGATGGCTCTTTAACAGATGCAGCGGCAGAGGAAATCATTCGCACTTGGCTATCTACTAAAGCCGAAGCTTTAGGGCCGAATCATGAGATTAATAACTTAGAGCAGATTTTAACTGGTTCAGCTTTGTCTCAATGGCGGGCGATCGCTCAACAGGCTAGGTCTGACAACCGCTACCGCAAGTACGAGCATAGCGTAAAGGTGGAATCTGTAGAAAAAATTGATTTATTCGCAGATCGTGCCGCAGTGGTAGCTACGGTGAAGGAAGCGACGCAGTTATATGAAAATGGTCAGTTTAAAAACTCTTCTAACGATAATTTACGAGTTCGGTATGATTTGATTAGACAACGAAGTAAATGGCGTATTCAGAGTGCATCTGTTGTGAATCAGATAATTAGATAAGTTAGAATTTTTAGGTTTCCAATACCCCTAACAAACTTTTCAACATCAAATAAGTAGAAGTCCCTCCTGGATCTGGATGTCCGATACTCCGTTCCCCCAGGTAGCTAGCGCGTCCCTTTTTCGCTTGCATTGGTATAGTTTCCTGCAACCCTTTTTGAGCTGCTACTACAGCCTGTTGCATAGCTTCCAGCGTTCCCTTACTTTCTCCTACAGCTTGCCCAAAAGCGTCTACAGCCGGAGATAGCACATCCACCATTGTTTTGTCTCCTAGTTGCGCTTTGCCACGTTGCAGCACCCCATCTAAACCTGCTTGCAGTATTCCTAAAACATCTTGTTCTGTTAATTCTTGCTTACCAACTACTGCTGTACTGGCTCTTAAAAACCAAGTGCCATAAAGAGGGCCACTAGCACCGCCAATAGAAGAAATTAAGGTCATACTCACGGCTTTGAGAATGCTGCTGATGTCCTTGTCTGTAAGAGTTGGTAACTGAGCGCTTACCTTTTTGAAGCCGCGATCCATATTGATCCCGTGGTCAGCATCTCCGATCGCAGCATCTAATTCTGTCAAATATGCTTTATTCTGCTCTATCTCCGTTGCACAAGCCTGCAACCATTGCAATATCTGCGGCTGACTCAACATAATTCGTAATTCGTAATACTTCGGCTACGCTCAGTACAAGTTCGTAATTATGAAATTCCCCAGCGCCAACTTGGTGTTTTGACTGGTGCATCCCATAGGCGGATCATCTCATCATCTAATTTCAGCAGGGTAATGGAGCAACCTTGCATTTCTAGAGATGTAATGTAAGGGCCTATCAAGTTTCGCACAATTTGCAATCCTTGCAGTTCGCAGATTTGGGCGAGTTTGCGGTAAACAATATACAGTTCAGAAATCGGAGTTCCACCCATACTATTGACGAAAGCTAATAAGCGATCGCCTTTGGCAAATGGTAGACTTGTTAGCTCTACATCTACCCATTCTTCTTTATCTTCATCCCATTCGCGTAGTGTGCGGGTGTATGCTTTATCTTCAATGAGCGATCGCGTTAAAATTTCGGTAATCTCATCTACTGGTTTGATGGCTGTACGTTCTGTTCCTGGCTCACCGTGGATACCGATGCCTAATTCGATTTCGCGATCACTCAATTCAAATGTCGGCGTTCCATTAGCGGGGACTGTACAAGATGTTAGAGCAATTCCCATACTCCGCCCATTCAGATTTACTCGGCGACATAAATTTGCTATTTGTGGCAAATCGTACCCACCCTCAGCCGCCGCACCACAAATTTTTTCTGCCAGTATTGTTGTTCCCACACCCCGCCGTCCTTGGGTATAGAGACTATCCTTCACTGCTACATCGTCATCAATCAAAATATTTAGCGATCGAATGCCCTCACTACGGGCTAATTCCGTCGCCATTTCAAAGTTCATCACATCGCCACTGTAATTTTTGACGATATAAAGGATACCAAAGCCTCCATCTACAAGCTTTGCTGCTTCTAGCATTTGGTCAGGAGTTGGTGAAGTGAAAACCTCACCAGGACAAGCTGCGTCAAGCATTCCTTTCCCCACAAAGCCAGAGTGCATTGGTTCATGTCCACTACCACCACCTGAAATAATTGCTACTTTACCTGGAATAGGTGCATTAGCTCGATAAACAAAAGTCGGATCGTAGTTCAGTTTAATTAAATCGGAATGAGCCGCCGCCATACCTTCTAGACTTTCGCGCACAAAGTCTTCTGGCTTGTTGATCAGCTTTTTCATAATCCGTGTTTGGTTAAAAGAGTGCTAAAACTCAGGTTATAGCGCTTATGGTTTGTATGCAATATAGTGTGACCTCTCTCTAAATCTCTCTCCTAAAAGGAGAGAGACTTTGAAATTTCCCCCTTTCTGCGTCGGGAAGGGGGTTAGGGGGTTAGGTTTTTCGTGGGTTTTGCCATATAACCGAATAATTATAAATTATTTGGTCAATCCAAAGATTCCATTAACTCAATACACTTGTGCATCTGCTGGCGCATGGTTTCCCGATCAGCATGAAACCTTCGTCCATGACCTGGTAGCACCCACTCAAAAGAGTAATTAGCCAAGTTATGCATTGATTTAATCTGTTCTGACCAAGAATACCAGCAGGCATTGTGGAATGCAGTCAGTTGGTGCAAGCTTTCTGACCAAGCGAGATGATCGCCAGTGAAGAGAAACTTATTTTTGTAGAGTAAAACAGTTTGTCCTTTCGTGTGACCGGGAACTGGGATAATTAATAAATCTGGAGTTAAGGTAAATGGTTCAGAACCAGTTAGCTGTATTTCAACATTGCGAGTATCAGCAGTAATATCATCAACGTGGAGGATGCGATCGCACTGAAAATGCTCGGCAAACTTTTGATGATCTGCCACATCATCCTTATGAGTTAGGTACATATAACGAATTGGCCCCAGTTCTTCTAAACGCTTAACTAAAGGCGGCGTAAACCGGGGAGAATCCACCAAAATGTTACCTTCTGGAAGCCGAATTAAATAGCTAGCAGCACCATAAGATTTTTCAGAATGATAGCCGCAGTGGTAAATATTTTCTGTTACTAATATTGGAAAACTTTGTTGAACAGCTTTGATATCTTTTGGCTTTTCAACTGTACCAATAGAACTAGTAGGACAAGCTAAAAGTGCTTGCAGTGCGGCTAATCTTTCCGCCTCATTGGTTGGTTGATGATAAACAGCCGATTGATCATCAACATCATAAAATACTTCAGGAGCCATCCAGCGACAGGTATCACAATCAATACAGGTAGTATCTACATAAAAATCGCCGTTTACATTTTGGGGACGACGCTGATTTAAATGAGCCATATTAATCCTTTTGCTTCCAGCCGCTTACTGGAGAGCGATAAATCCTATATCACTACGCTAGCAAAAGTTGACTTAAACCGTAGATTCCTAAAGGTTAGATATAGGCTATCTTAAAAAAGACAGCCTATCTGGACTTAAAGTTAAAGATTGATCGCACCTCTAGCCAACGGCTGGGATCACATAGGCGCAATCGCTTTATTTGAGAACATACATGAACTTCGCCTAGATTACTGACAAAATTCAATTTGGCTTACTATAAAAGGAAGTTCTTTGGTATCATCCACAGCCATTTTCCTCACCCAACTCTTAAGTTCAGGAATCCATTTAAAACCTGCCTTTTTTGCAAGTTCCCTATTGTCATAGCTTACAAGAGCTTTAAACCAAGCTTTGGGTCTTAACGCCATTTGAAACATGGCGTTTAGGTTCTCCATCCGATCAAAAAGATATGCGATCAATTGACAGTCTGTTAATGCCCGATGGTTTCCAAAAATACCAACATCATGCGCTGCTGCTAATTCAATAAGAGATTGACCAGATCGGATTTGACGAGGCCATTCAAATTCAGTGCAGGTACAAACCCAACGAAGTGGTTCATTTTTAGAGTTTAACAAAACAGGTAGCAAACTCTTGCCATTATTTGAATAACCAAACCACTTCTGATCAAACTCAGCATTGTGTGCCACAATAACTTGCGCTTTCTTTGCCATCTCAGTTATCATCCACACACTTTCAGCTACTTGTTCTTCCGTTATTTCCATTAACGGTGCTGACTTAATCCGGTTTATATGCTCTGCTGGATTATTCTGTGCTGGGAGAAGAGCTGAATATTGTTTGATGGTGGTTTGATGTTTCACCGAATACAGAATAGCTCCTAGCTCTATAACCTGCCCTGTCTTAACGTCTAAGTCTGTGGTTTCTGTATCAAGGATTAGAACCTGATCGGGTGTAGGAAAATGAGCATTGGATGAAACGAAGGAATTTTGGGTCATAATAGGAGTAGAAATAAATAATTGAAAACATGCCTACCAAGTTGAAAGCTTGGGGGCATTTTTTTTGACATTTTGCAGCCGAATATATACAGATTACTTTGCCGATATTACTTTGTCAACACTAACGTCATTAATACCTTTAGTGTTAACATTATGGAAGCGGGAATAGTAACGCTAGCGCTACTATTGTTATAGACTTCTTGATTAAGTTTTAAGTAGTGAAGAGAGAATTTATGAGAAAAATTTGCTGTAGGTTAAAGGATTTTATGGAAAAAGAGGATTTATCTCAATACCAACTAGCCAAAGTAACTGGTATTAGTGTTAATGCCATCGGCAGGCTTTACAAGGAGGAGTTTGACCGGATTGACTGTAACACGGCTGCGGTTTTGTGCGAGTACTTCCACTGTGACTTAGGCGAACTGTTTCCACTTGTGGCTGGATCTTCAGAACGAGTAAAAGAGGATGAAATTCTACAAAAATATCAAGCTGGAGAGAGAGATTTTTCTGGAGTAGACCTGACAGAGGCAAATCTCAGGAGTGTAAACTTAAGCGGCGTAAACCTAACTAGAGCTATTCTTGCTAGAGCTATCCTACAAAAGGCTGATTTGAGCAAGGCAAATTTGGATCAAGCAGACTTGGGACAAGCAGATATGGAAGGGATAAATCTAAATGCTGCGAGCCTAAGAGCAGCAAAGCTTAGTTCAGCTAAACTAGTTTCTGCACAGCTGATCTATGCCGAACTGACTGAAGCTGATCTTAGTGAGACTGACCTAGATAAAGCAGATATGAGATGGGCAAACCTCTGTAGAGCAATCTTAAAAGGAACAAAATTAGATCATACAAATATAGTCAGAGCTAATTTAAGACAAGCAGATTTAACGAATGCCAAACTTAGGAAGGCAAATTTGAGTTGGGTAGACTTACGTGAAGTCAAGCTTATCAATGCTGATCTTAGTGATGCGACGCTAGAAGCCGTTAGCCTAACTGATAGTGATCTCAGTAGGGTCAATCTTACTAGAGCGGATCTTAATCAGGCCGATCTTAGCAGAGCCAACCTCAACAATGCTGACCTTACTAATGCCAATCTAACTAGAGTAAATCTCAATGAAGCTAATCTTAGCCAAGCTAACCTAACTCAAGCCAATCTTAGTCAAGCCAACTTCAAAGACACTAATCTTAGCCAAGCTAACCTAACTCAAGCCAATCTTAGTCAAGCCAACTTCAAAGACACTAATGTAAATAATATTATTTTGACTGGTACTAATTTGAGCTACACAAACTTGAGCGGCTTTAACCTCAATAGCATTAATTTAAGTGGGGCTAATTTAAAAGGTACTAATCTCAGTAATGCCTCTTTAAAGGGTACGAACCTTAGCCACGTCAAATTCGATGATACAGATATGAAGTATGCTGACTTAACTGACGCTGACCTTAGTAGTACTGAACTTTCTGCTTATGATCAGTATGGTGTAATACAGATGAAGGCGGACATAAGGGGAACAATATCACCTTCAGGAGATGTTTATAATGATGACATGAGTAATAACATGGACAATGAGCGCAGTCCTGAAGACAAGTTATCTGAACATTTCTAGTTGTTAGGCTTCAATTGATTTTTACTGAGAGAGTGATTGCAATAATTTTTGATCTAGTTTCTAGAATTAGGTAACTTCGCCATCAAGTATTGGTAGAGTATGACCCAAACGCAATCCTAGTACAATCCATCCTTCAAGAGTATCTTGCAAATCCTCCCGGCAAGCTTCTAATGTTGTAGCGTTTGCCCAGACACCTTGACATTCTAGAATTTCGCCGTAGAAAGTTCCATCCTCAAGCAACTCATAAGTTGCTTTGTGCATTGCTGTACGAATGTAATTTGTCAACATTCAGCTTTTTAATCAATTTGGTTACAACTGAAATTTTATTTTTAATCGCAAATACGCAAAACTCTAATTATGTATATTTTTTAATTTCCGAAAATGCGATCGCGCCCCTTTACCAAACGCGATCGCTAAATTTTGCATCCCCTATCCAATAAAATGCAGATGATTACTCACCGCACTAATTAGATCATGGGTAACGGGAAGACTATCAACTACCATCCCCAGACACAACAGCATCATGTAGGAGATGGAGAAGAGAAACAACTCTTTAGCTACAGCGCGATCCTCTGGATTTTGCAACAACCGCCAAGATTTGTAGATAAATAATCCTCCCAGAATTAGGGCGATCGCAGCATAAAGAATTCCACTCGCGCCCAAGGGATAAACCAATAACACGGTTGCAAATACTGTTACTAGCGTGTAGTACCAAATCTGCTTCACTGTTGCCGTATCACCTTCAATCACAGGTAGCATTGGTATCCCTACCTTTGCATAATCGTCCCGGATCATCAGAGCTAAAGCCCAGAAATGGGGTGGTGTCCACAAAAAGACAATGGCAAAAATTAACCATGCTGACCAGCTTAATGTGCCTGTGACAGCAGCCCAACCCACTAACGCCGGAATTGCCCCAGCAGCTCCACCGATAACGATATTCTGAGTGCTGTGGCGTTTTAGCCAGTGGGTATAAACCAAAATATAAAAGACGATGCCAGAGAAGGCTAGCAGCGCGGCTAACAGGTTGGCAAATACTGCCAAGAGTGTAAAGGAAATCGTCGCCAGTGCGATCGCAAAAATTAGAGCATCGCGCGGCTGCACTTTACCCGAAGGCATCGGACGATGGCGCGTCCGCTCCATATCATAATCAATATCCCGGTCATAGACACAGTTAATCGTCTGGGCGCTTGCAGCAGCCAATGTGCCACCAGTGAGAGTTACTAGCAACAGCAATGGATCTACTTCACCCTTAGCAGCAATCCACATACTTCCAGCCGTAGTAATCAAAAGCAACGGAATAATCCGAGGCTTCGTTAGCTGGTAGTAACTTTGAATTACCTGTAAAAATGTTTCGTGGTGGCGAGAGACATTAGTCTCAATCATTTTGGCTCTGGTTCCTTATTTTTCAATAACTTATATGCAGCCCCCGCTCAAGGTGGCTCTTTCAGGCAAATGAAACACAGATTTTCTGCACCTGCGTGGGTCGCAATACTCGCCGTTGCGACCATAATTTAGTGCTGAGTTAGGAGTTAGGAGTTGGGAATTCTCCCTCATCTCCCCCATTCCCTACTCAGCACTCAGCACTCGTGACTCAGCACTCACAGAGTCACGCAGTGCGAGAACTGTGAAAACCACCAAAGTACCCAGCAAAGTAGCTCCTATAGCTTGGTGAGAGACGGTGAGAGGCTCGACTTGGAGGTGTAATTTGAAAGTGGCGGCTCCCAACAAGATTTGTAAGATTAACAACGCACCAGCTATATTTGCCAGTCGCCGTAAGGCTGGATGTAGTGCTGGTGTCCGCCAACAGATAAATACCATTGCCAAGGTTGCCACTGTTGGCGGCACCAAACCAGCAATATGGCTGTACATCACAGTACAAAGTTGAGAACCGCCCAGGCATTGGTGTAGCGCCCAGCGAGAGCCTACCAAAGCACCTAGCAAACTTTGCAAGTAAACCAGAACAGCAGCAGTTAAACCGACCCAAGGCAACTTCCCAACGGTTCCATTTCCCTGATAGGGAGTAAGTGCCGTGCCGATAATCAGCAGAGTGCAAAAAAATAACAGCGCCGTTCCTAAATGGGCGGTAACGATATCAAACCGCAACAGTTCGGTGACGGTGAGTCCCCCCAAGATACCTTGGAAGACAATTAAAAACAGGGCGAATGTGGATGCCCAAGGCAGCCATCTGGGTAAGAAACGACGATGCCACCAGGACAAGCCGAAAAGTGCGATCGCGCTTAAACCAATTAAAGCCGCATCCAATCTGTGAAACCACTCCAAAAACACTTGGAGATTCATTTGCTTGGCTGGCACCAGTTCGCCATAGCATAAGGGCCAGTCTGGGCAAGCAAGTCCAGCATTCATCACGCGGGTGGCACTGCCTATTGCCATCAAAATTAAGGTGGCTATGCATATTTTCCACACCAAGCGCCGAATCATTTCCTTGGGCTTTTGCTGCTGAAGAGCCGCTTCATTTTGTTGTTGTAGGACAAATTCGCTCATTAACGATACCTTCTGCCCGCTCTTGGTGGATCTGTTAAAATTTTCAATTTTCTTTTAGCGTCCTATCTCCACCCTAGCGTATAGGCTATGGGTTTATAGATTAGCACTCACTTATACTTTGAATCACTCCAGCAAGGTTTTGCCTGAAGCTTTAGGTATTTTTCAAGATGTCAGAAATGGATTAATCACAATTAATTTAAGCATTCTAAATTTTTCCTTAAACTTTTTCACTGATTTTCATCTATTTTTGGCGTTGTATGATAGTAAACTCATACTCAAAATTACTAAAATAGCCAAAGAAATTAATAAAAATTTCAGACCTTTCTCCCCCATGTCTGACAGCCTAGACTACCTTAGTAAGTGAGTAGCTTCGAGATAACATAGTAAATTCAATTAAGTAAGCACGTGAAGATTCCAACTTCCATCTGGACATTACTCATTGGCATCGTGCTAACGCTAGCCAGCCTTTGGTACGGTCAAAATCACGGTCTGTTGCCAGCAGCCGCCACTGATGAAGCCGTCTTGGTGGATGGTCTGTTCAACGCGATGATGATCGTTTCTACAGGGATATTTCTGCTCGTTGAAGGTATTTTAATTTACTCTGCATTTAGATATCGTCGGCGTGCAGGTGACAATGAAGACGGCCCACCAGTTGAAGGCAATATACCTCTAGAAATTCTCTGGACGGCGATCCCAGCAATTATCGTTATTGGCATTTCTGTTTACAGCTTTGATGTTTACAACGAAATCGGTGGGTTTGATCCCCATGCTATCCATGAAGCACCGATGAGTCAGGAGTCAATGAAAATGCCAGGGCATGGGAGTGCAATGGCTGCAACTTTAAGCGATACTCCTCCCAGCACCGAACCCAACCTCAATCAAGAAAAATCTGATGAGGCAATGCAAGACCCAGCTACGGCAGAAGTCCGCAACGCTGACCAAGTTCCCCAACTGCGGAATGCCCCAGGTGTAGGTAGTGTTGCTCCGACAATTGGGGGAACTCCTGATAAAGCAGGTAAACCAGCTGAATTACAAGTCAACGTCACTGGTCTACAATATGCCTGGATTTTCACCTATCCTGAAACTGGTATAACTACAGGTGAAATGCACGTCCCCATCGGGCGAGAAGTGCAAATCAGTATGACCGCCAACGATGTCATTCATGCCTTCTGGGTGCCAGAGTTCCGCCTGAAACAAGATGCGATCCCCGGTAGGCAAAGCGAGATTCGCTTCACCCCTCAAAAAGCAGGAGACTATACCCTGATCTGTGCAGAACTTTGTGGCCCCTACCACGGTGCAATGAGAGCGCCAGTAGTTGTTGAGCCACAAGAAGCCTTTGATAAATGGATGCAAGAACAGCTAGTTGCCAGCAAAGAAACGCTAAATCAAGCCATTGCTGTTAACCCTGCGAATCTATCCCCAAATGAATTTCTCGCTCCTTACACCAAGGATATGGGAATTAAGCCAGAAATCCTGCATCAAGTTCACAAATAGTCATTGGTCATTAGTCATTAGTCATTAGTCACTGCTCATTAGTACTCATACAAATGACAGGTGATAAAGGACAAGTGACAAAGGACAAATTACAAAGGACAAAGGACAAATGACAAATGACCCAAGCTCAAGTGCAAGAAACTGCCAACGCCCCTGCTCTTGTTGAGGAAGCAGGGATCAGAAAATGGCAAGACTATTTTAGTTTCAACACCGACCACAAGGTGATTGGGATTCAATACCTAGTCACTACGTTTATTTTCTACTGTATTGGTGGGGTGATGGCTGACTTGGTTCGTACAGAACTGCGAACCCCAGAAGTCGATTTTGTCACCCCTGAAGTTTACAACAGCTTATTTACGCTGCACGCCACGATCATGATTTTCTTGTGGATCGTGCCAGCTGGTGCGGGTTTTGCTAACTTCCTCATCCCCTTAATGATTGGGGCAAAGGATATGGCATTTCCGCGCTTGAATGCTGTTGCCTTTTGGATGATTCCCCCTGCGGGTTTATTGTTGATCGCTAGTTTAGTGGTAGGCGATGCACCGGATGCGGGTTGGACTTCCTACCCTCCCCTGAGCTTGGTAACAGGTCAAGTAGGTGAGGGAATTTGGATTATGAGCGTCCTCCTACTAGGTACGTCATCGATTTTAGGGGCAATCAATTTCCTCGTCACATTGCTCAGAATGCGTATCCCCGGTATGGGGGTTCATCAAATGCCCTTGTTCTGCTGGGCGATGTTTGCTACCTCAGCGCTGACTTTGGTATCTACGCCAGTGTTAGCAGCAGGTCTGATTCTGCTTGCCTTTGACTTAATTGCCGGGACAACATTTTTCAACCCAACTGGCGGTGGCGACCCTGTAGTTTACCAGCACATGTTCTGGTTTTACTCCCACCCAGCGGTTTACATCATGATTTTGCCCTTTTTTGGCGCAATTTCAGAAATTATCCCCGTGCATTCCCGCAAGCCGATTTTTGGCTATAAAGCGATCGCTTATTCGTCTCTTGCCATTAGTTTTTTGGGGCTAATTGTTTGGGCGCACCACATGTTTACCAGTGGTATTCCCGGTTGGTTGCGGATGTTCTTTATGATCACCACCATGATCATTGCCGTACCCACAGGAATTAAAATTTTCAGCTGGTTAGCAACCATGTGGGGTGGAAAAATCCGGCTTAACACTGCCATGCTGTTCGCTATTGGCTTTGTTGGCACCTTTGTAATTGGTGGGATCAGTGGCGTGATGTTGGCAGCAGTGCCCTTTGACATTCACGTTCACGACACCTATTTTGTGGTGGCACACTTGCACTACGTGCTGTTTGGTGGTAGTGTTCTCGGCATTTATGCGGCGATTTACCACTGGTTCCCGAAAATGACGGGACGCATGGTAAACGAATTTTGGGGCAAGGTTCACTTTGCCTTAACAATAGTGGGTCTGAATATGGCCTTCTTACCAATGCATAAGCTGGGATTAATGGGCATGAACCGCCGTATCGCCCAGTATGACCCCAAATTTACCTTTCTCAACGAAATCTGCACTTATGGTGCTTACATACTAGCAGTTTCGACATTCCCCTTCATCATCAATGCCATTTGGAGTTGGTTATACGGCGAAAAAGCTGGTAATAATCCCTGGAAGGCACTTACCTTAGAGTGGATGACAACCTCACCACCAGCGATCGAGAATTTCGATCAAACCCCAGTACTGGCTACAGGCCCCTATGACTACGGTTTGGAAAAGGCTGACGAAGGTGTACCCTTATCTGATCCCGATCCAGTCTTATCTGGCGGCCCAAACTCAGTATTAAGAGCAAAACCCGATCCAGCCGTTGCTGCTAATCCCGAAGATCGTAAATAAACAGGTTCTGGGGCATTGGATATTGGGCATGGGGCATTGGTTATTTCTGCCTTGTTCCACTCCCCATTCCCCATTCCCCATACTTCGACTGCGCCCTTCTCTACGAGAGGCTGCACTTCGACTACGCTCAGTGACCACGCCAACGGCTACGCTCAGGACAAGCTCAGTACAAGTTCCCCATTCCCCATTCCCCAATTTATCTTTTAAAAAATTCATGCAAAGTCAAACTATTGACCCAGCTAAAACGGAACTGAATCATCACCATGCGGCGGAAGCATCCATTGGTCATCATGAAGAACATCCAGACCATCGCCTGTTTGGGCTAATAGTCTTCCTGATTGCTGAAGGAATGATTTTTTTGGGACTGTTCGGAGCCTACTTGGCTTTCCGTGCTACCTTACCTGCATGGCCCCCAGCCGGTACCCCAGAATTAGAACTATTGCTACCTGGAGTTAACACCATCAATCTAATTTCTAGTAGTTTTGTCATGCACAATGCCGACACTGCTATTAAAAAGAACGATACATGGGGTGCGCAAATCTGGTTAGCAATTACTGCTGCAATGGGTGCTATTTTCTTGGTGGGTCAAGTATATGAATATACCCATTTAGAATTTGGTTTAACTACCAATTTGTTTGCCAGTGCATTTTACGTTTTGACTGGTTTCCACGGATTGCACGTTACTCTGGGCGTTTTGGCAATTGTTGCTGTGTTGTGGCGATCGCGCGTTCCGGGTCACTATAGTAACGAAAAGCACTTTGGTATTGAAGCAGCCGAAATCTACTGGCACTTCGTTGACGTAATTTGGATTATTTTGTTCGGATTACTGTATCTTCTGTGAGTATTAATTAACTAGTTGTTCAATCCACGCTGACAACTTAATAAGCCCCCACTAGGGGGCTTTTTTAATTAACAGCATAAAAATATGAGTGAAAAGATTATAGAGACATAGTAGTGCTACGTCTCTACAATGGTTAGATATAATGCATATTTATCCTTTAACCAGAAAAGTTAAATAAAAAATATATTAAAATGAGCATAGACCATTCCCACTATTACTTTTGCTAGATGCAACTGAGTTATTGCAAGTGATAGAAATACGAGTAAATTAAAAGGTGGGAAAAGTCGGAAAAGTAGGATGTTTTGGATGAAGTATTGAACAACCAGTTAATATAGTGTAAATTGATATTCTAAGGACTCAGTAAACCAATAAATAAAGTCCGCAAATTTATGCGGATTTAATTTAAGGAAATGCAGTCCTAATATTTTTTCTAGCCATACAAGTGGAAACTTGAAGTTATTCGAGAGATGGCAATTATTGTAAGTAATTCGCCATTTTGCTTTCTCATTTAAATAGTTCATACCAATTCAAAAAAGTTGACGATAGACAATGCTGACGCTCACCCTTGCCTTGCTAAGGGTAGGTAAGAGTAGATTCTATTTTAACAATTGGGATCCTATCAAGTTCGGGTAATTACTTGTAATAAAATCTGTCTATGTAGGTTGGGTTGAACCACAGTGAAACCCAACATGAACATGGAGTAAATGTTTGGTTTCGTTCCTCAAACGCCACTTGCTTCTGCCTTGGCGCTAGCCTCTCCCTTTGGGAGAAGGGGAGACGCTAAGCGTAGCTTGCTTGCTTCCCCATAGGGGTACAAGTCGGGAAACCGCAAGGGCGCAGTGGCTCCACAACCTACAAATATTATAAGTATTTAACCGAACCTGAGATCACATATTAATTGTGGTATTTCATAGAAGCGAATACGCATTACAGATTTGCCAGAATTATGAGTAGATCAAGATCGTAAAATGTGTGAGTGATTGAAAAGTTACACTTTATTTAACTCAAAAATCATCACTCGATATTTACCTCAAAAACTTACCCGATCTTTTTTAGTTTTGTCGTTGAACTTACATTAATCTGACAACGCGATCGCGGTTGGTAATGACTAAAATTTAGTAACAAAATTGTGGCGAATACTGTAAAGGTGTTTGTGCCTTGAAATTTTACTGTTTAAGGTTTTGTCAGTAATCAGACTTAACAGTTAAAATAATTGAAGAAGAATTCAGAAGTCAGAATTCAAGAGTCAGAATCAAGATGCTCGTGACGCTCGTTCGTGTAGCGTGTCGCAGACAAGACTCGCTTTCCGCGTCGCTATCGCCCTTGGCGTCTCCCCTTCTCCCAAAGGGAGAGGCTAGCGCCAAAGGAAAAGACTCTCTTTCCACGTCGCTTACAGTCGGGGATTCAGACCCGCGACTGTCTTGTTGACCACTAAATTGAAAATTTAGTGAGGGTGCAAAAACGCCGATTATTCATCTGCCAGTCGTACAGAATTCATTCTGACTCCTGACTCCTGAATATCATTTTCTGCCCACAGTCTTTAAACTGTGGGCTAGTGTTAAATTTACTTAAGTGATAAAATTACAGAAGTATTTCATAAATTAATTTTCTACTAAAATACCTATAAAGGTATTAAACAAAGCAATCAACTAAGTATCCAATTTATCCAAAACATAGGTTGCGCGATGGCTAACTGCCGCAAATACCAGCCAATCTAACAGCAAGCAGTTATTCATAACCTCACCCAAGCTCTGAATGGTCAGTAAATTAAGAAGTAGTATACGCCACATGAGCCATAACCCTCTAGTTAGAAAAACACTCCGAAGTCGCTTTGAAACTGTCAAAGTGATGGGAAGCGGAGAATCTGATAATACTTACTTATTAGGGGGTGCTATACGTAAGAGACATCGATACTCTTTCAACAGAAAAACACTTCGGAATCGCTTTGAGATTATCAAACAATTAGGAAGCGGAGGTTCTGGTGATACCTACTTGGCCATTGACTTGGATTTACCAGGACAACCCCATTGTGTCGTCAAACATTTCCACCCGAAAGATTCCAACCCTGCTGTTCTACCCATCGCTAAAAAGCTATTCGATCGGGAAGCGGAAGTTTTATACCAGCTAGGCAACGACCACGACCAAATTCCGAGACTGTTTGCCCATTTTAATGAAGATGGAGATTTTTATTTAGTTCAGGAATTTATTGACGGTCATGCCTTGACTCAAGAAATTTTACCAGGTCAACGTCTTAACGAGAATACAGTTTTAAATTTATTAAAAGACATCCTAGAAGTGCTGGCTTTCGTCCACCAACACGATATTATTCACCGAGATATTAAGCCTCAAAACTTAATGCGGCGATACTCCGATCAGAAAATTGTGCTAATTGACTTTGGCAGTATTAAGAAAATTGGTGCTTTGGGAGCAGGCTTAACAATTGCTGTTGGGACTCCTGGCTATATGCCAAGCGAACAGGCTAAGGGAAAGCCAAAACTTTGCAGCGATATCTATGCAGTTGGGATGATTGGGATTCAAGCTTTAACAGGTTTAATACCTGAACAACTACCAGAAGATCCCAGTACTGGAGAAGTTATTTGGCGCGACAAGGCAGAGGTAAGTGATGCTCTGGCAAATATTTTAGATACGATGGTTCGCGATCGCTACCACCAACGGTATCAGTCTGGCACAGAAGCTTTGCAAGCGCTCAATTCTGATGTACTAGTGTTGTCACAGCCTTCACAATCTGCTGACATCAACCACAAAGCTGATGATACCTATTTGCTAACTTATAGAAACTTTATTTTGCTGCTGGGTATCGGTCTTGGCGCAACCACTAGTTTGATAGTAATAGTTTTAATTTACACTTTTATGAATACGGGCACATCGGTTCCAAATCAACCTACTCCACTAAAAAGTTTTCTAGAAAGATTTGTTGAGTTTCCATCAACTAAGACGAATAGTCTAATAGCTAAATCAGCACTTAATAGAAGAATCTGTCAAAGCAATTGCACCATTGCAAAAAATACCAAATAGCAAGTTTAATTTCACTAACTTAGAAAGGTTAATCATTTAGCAGAAATCATCAGACTGGCTATTAACTAGCTATTACAGATTTACTTTAAATTTAAATATTTCAAGATTACTATAGGATAAATACTTAGATATTCCTGTAAGATAAATACAACGAAACAAAATTTAAAAATATGGACAATACAAATCAAAGAAAAGCTTTAATTAACAGCGAAATCTCCCTCTTTCTGAGAGGTTTGATTATTGGTAAAGTTCTCACACTTATGGTTATTGGTGGATTACTTTGGTGGTTATTGAAGCCAAATTTATTGTCCCGCAACAATGTTAACTCTTCCTCTACTCAAAATTTCAACCGCGTCTCTAATAATGAATCAAGTTTTCAGACAGTTGCTGATGTTCCCCCTGCATCATTCAACTACGGAGGTAGTACAGCTTGGGCATCTATTCGGCAATTGGTAGATTCTCAGATCCAGAGCGATCGCCCGGAACTACAATTACGCTATGTAAACCCTGTTAATGGTACTCCTGGTTCTAGCTCCGGCATTCGGATGTTGCTTGATGGAAAACTAGACTTTGCTCAGTCTTCCCGTCCCCTCACAGATAAAGAACAAGCTACGGCAAAAGAGCGAGGCTTCACCCTTGAGCAACGTCAAGTGGGTATGGATGGGATAGCAGTGGTAGTCAATCCATCACTCAATGTGCCTGGTTTAACTGTTGAACAATTGCAGCAAATTTATTTAGGGAAAATTACTAACTGGAATCAAGTCGGCGGGCCAAATCTACCCATCACAGCTTTTTCGCAACGACCAGAAGACGCAGATACAGTGATATTCCCTAGCAATAGCGACTTAAAAGGGCAAGCATTTGGCCCTAATGTGCAATATGTCTACTCTGCTACAGAAGCAGTGCGTCAACTCAGTAAAACCCCTGGTGGTGTGTATTACGCTTCTGCCCGTTCAGTAGTCTTTCAATGTAGCGTCAAGGCTTTGCCATTGGGTCAGACTTCCGATCGGCTAATTACCCCCTATCAAGAGCCGATGGTTTCGTCTGAACAATGTCCGCGTCAGCGCAACCAGCTAAATACTCAGGCGATCAAAAATGGCAGCTATCCGATGATTGCTAATTTGTTTGTGATTATTAAGCAGAACAAAGGTTCACAACAGCAGATTGGAAATGCTTATGCCAATCTTTTATTAACTGACCAAGGGCAAAGAGCAATTGAGCAAGCTGGTTTCGTTGGCGTTCGCTAGTAGATTTATTTGAAGGACAATTGAGCAAGTTTTCCAGAGATACCCGACTTGTTTAAGAGGTCGGGTATCTAGAAGTATAGAATTGTGTGCGATCGCGGCTATACCTGGGAACTACCAGCTTGCAGAATCTGTTGAGCAATCAGGTTTAGTTCGGGAAAAATAGGTGATACGATGCGGTCATCGCCTCTAAATTGAGTAACTCGGTATTCACCGTCAACTAATTGGTAGATAGAGATAGTAGGTTGTTTAGGATTACCGATAAACTTTTTACCACCGATAGCTAAATAATCAACAATCCAATATTCTTTTATGCCTATTTGTTCATATTCACCTAGCTTTTTATAATAATCATCCCGCCAGTTAGTACTAACAACTTCAATCACTAAAGGGATAGAATCGGCAAACTCAACCGTAGAATATTTCTGCCAAAGTGGCTCTAATTTTAAAGCAGGACGGTTGAGTAATAGCAAGTCTGGAGAATAGCAAGACTGACTAATAGCAGATTTAACTAATGCTGTTTTTGGGATGAAATAAGGTAGACCATTGCGAACGTACTCAACTGCAATTTTTTCAACCAAAAACCCGACAATATCTTCATGGTCTCCTACTGGTTGTGCCATTTCAACAATCACGCCATCATGTAATTCATACCTTCCACCTTCAGGACGCCAAGCTGCAAAATCTTCAAAGGTTACTAATTTGGGTATAGCTTGAGTCATAAATTGCCTACCTTAGCTTATATATTGAGAACATTTTTAGTCATTGTTATTAGGTTTTTCATCACAGATCGTTTAAATCGCTACTTCCTTTTAATTATTCTGCATTGCTGTGGCAAGTTTTTCTAAATTTTGACGAACAGTAACACTACGGTGATGATTTACACCCCAGACTCGTTCACAAATATCTAAAGCTTGCAAATAAAGCGGTTCTGCTTCACTGTAACGTCCAGTTGCACGATAAATTTCTGCCAGATTATTGAGACTTTCGGCAACATTGGGATGATTTTCTCCCAATAGGTGCTTATCAAGTTCTAAGGCTTTTATACATAAGGGTTCCGCTTCATTGTAACGTCCCTGTTCTCTGTACATATAACCCAAAGCATAGATCGTATCTGCTAATAGCGGATGCGCTTTTTGTAATACACGCTGCTTGAGTTCTAATGATTCCAAAAACAAAGATTCCGCTTCACTGTAGCGTCCTTGAGCGCGGTATATTAAACCTAAATTGTGCAAATCTGTGGCAACATCAGGATTTTCTTCTCCCAAAAATCGCTTATCTAATTCTATTGCTTGTTTCGACAAAGGTTCAGCTTCACTATAACGTCCTTGATGATAATAAAGTAGCGCTAAATTATTCAGTATAAGAGCAAAAGAAAGATGATTTTCACCCAGCAGACGTTTTTCGAGTTCTAATGATTGCAAATACAAAGGTTCTGCTTCGTCATAACGTCCTTGTTCATCATATAGTAATGCCAAATTGTTCAGACTGGCAGCGACATCGGCATGGTGTTCTCCCCACAGACGTTTCCTAAGTTCTAAAGCTTGTTTATACAGGAGTTCTGCTTTATTATATTTTCCAGTAGATTTGTAAAGTCCTGCCAAATTATTCAGGCTAGTAGCAAAAGCAGGATGATTTTCTCCTAACAGGCGTTTTCTCAGTTCTAAAGCTTGTTTATATAAGGGTTCGGCTTCGCTGTAGTTTCCCGTTGCACGATATATTCCTGCTAAATTGTCGAGGCTATTAGCTAAGTCTATCTGCAAACCCAATTCATTTTGTAACTCACTCGCCTGACGCCAATATTTAATTGCTAATTTCTGTTCTTCTTGATAATTTTGAGATTCACCCCGGGCTAATCTGCTGTGGTAAATATCGCCCAATCTTGAATATAAAGTAGCTAAGGTAGGATCTTTAGTTCCCCGTTCTTGTTCTACTTTTTCGATTAACCTTTGTAAATCTTGAATGGGTAAGAAAAAGCGATTAGTTTCATTAGTATCTGTGCTAGCTAATTCTGTATCTCGAAAAACAAAGCGGATATTTTCTAATTCTTTTCCAGGAATAGCATTTGTCTTTTGAGATTCAAACCGAAATACACCATTGCGCCAACTCCAAAAATCAGGAGCTTTTTTAATTAAGTTTACTAAAATTTGGTTCGTTACCCAAAGCACGATCGCAAATGGAAATTCGCGCAATCCTTCCCTTGTCCACTGTAAGTAACCAAAAAATTTCTCCTGTTCTGATTGCTCATTTCCCAACCTGAGAAAATACAATTGTTCAGCACCCGTCACAGTGATTACCGCCGGGTTCTGCTGATGTAGATATTCTTCTTGTTGTACCAGTTGGTTAAGAGCAGCTTTGAGACTAGGTTCTTGACGCGCTAAAGTTACTCGATATGCACCGAAGGCGGGTTGTAGTTCAGCTTCATATTGAGCAATAATCTGATCACGAAAGTTAGCATCATCGCAAACCGCAATCAGTAAATTTAATCCCCGCTTTTGAGCTTCAATAGAAACAATTAAATCATCATACGCATCTTGATTTTCTCCTTCATCATTTAATAATTCCTCATTTAACATTAATAGCTCCCTGTCTTTTTAAGCTTTCGATAATAATTGGATGAACATCATACCAAGTTTCATCAGTGCGATACTCTAGAACATACAGCCCATGTAACAAATCTAAAAACTCTGCTTGTTTCGGGTCATTGGGCATAAATTGTTCATACACACTCTGCAAAATATCGATATCAGTTTTTCCTAAGCGTATTGAAAAATCATTGCGAATTTTATTGATTGCTTGCAGGAGGATTTTATCATCAATAATAACTTTGGCTGAAGGATTTCGCCGGATAGTTCTCAAACATATACGACAACATTCTTTAGAAATGCGAATTAACTCTCGCAATACGCCACCACTGTAAATTACGATTTTTTCAGCAGTTTCTGCCGCGATTAATTCACTAGGAATCCGCTTTTGCAAAACTTCACCGAGAATCTTTGTTGCTTCTGGGCGAGGTTGGGCATTCAATAAGCGATTTTTACCTTTATCAAATATTTTTAAGACAGGCATTGCCACAACTTGATCGTTGGTTTCAGTGGCAATTATTGTACTAATAAATGTTTCTCGAAGGACTGCGATCGGGATGGTATAGATAATTTGAAAGTTAGGTTGACAAAGAGCTTTAATGTTATCTCGATAAATTTCGTTAACTCTGCCTAAATCCAGTTTATCTAAATCATCAATAATTACTAAAACGTTTTGTTTAGTTGCAGCTTGAATTAGAGCAGCGATTTCATTAATCCTGGCAACTAAATCTGATAACTTGCGTTCAAATTCTTGCTTAATTTCATCCCGAACGCTAGCATCAGCTTTTAATTTAGAGCTAATCAATTTTAAAAGGTCAAAACCTATACTTACTTCTGCTTGCAAATTCGATTCTTCAGTACGAGTGCGGGTAGCAAACCACTTATAAAGAGCTTCTTTAGTCGATTGTGGAATATCAACTTTGCGTGCTTCTGCTTCTGTCATTAAATTAACTGCGATCGCAAACAGTATATTAATATGATTAACTGCCGACATTTCAATTTTATCGGCAATAGAAAACAGAACTACAAAATATTTATCTTGAATTTGTCGGCTAAATTCAGCTAACAAAGTAGACTTACCACATCCCCGATGTCCTGTAAAGACAATTTTGCCATCTCCATTCGGACTATCTTCCACTAATTGGTTCAGGTCTGCAATCAAATCATCACCATATTCGACTCGAAATCTTTCCATTTCGTTCCGTTCCATCAACGGAAACAGTTCGAGATTGCTGTATGCTTCTTGAAAGGAGTTTAATAAGTCTTGAGACATTGGATAGTGCTGTTAACGTGCTAACTATTCATATAATGGCTCATGATTTTTGAAGCACAAGTTCAGGCAATGTCTAGGATAGAGTATGCCTACATAACTTTTCAAATTTCGTTAATAAATAACTACTAGGTGAGTGGTATGTTATATCTTAAAAAAAGACACTCTAATTCCGAAACTTCAACCTATCAATGAGTAACAGAGGTCAAGAATCAATAAGACTGAATGATAGATTATACATTCAACAATTCAGACTAAATAATAGATTATACAAATAACATCCTGAAAGCTACTTAACACATAAATAAAATAAAATTTTCAGTTATAAAAATAAATTTTTAGTGTGCTTTGTCTCACCCGCTTCTAGCCAATGCGATAAGTAGCTGTTGTTACTATTGATTTACTAGGCGGGTGTCAATACTTCTCGCTTTGTGCATTTTTAACTCGGAATCGGGTTTGGGGTAAAGG
>NZ_JAVRCI010000090.1:0-25943 GCF_034530835.1 Nostoc sp. DedQUE12b
GGTAATTTTTAGGCGTTGACTTTCTGAGGCTCGACGTTGACCTTCTGAGGCTCGATGTTGACCTTCTGAGGCTCGATGTTGACCTTCTGAGGCTCGATGTTGACCTTCCGAGGCTCAACTTTGACCTTCTGAGGCTCGACGTTGACCTTCTGAGGCTCGACGTTGACCTTCTGAGGCTTGACGTTGACCTTCTGAGGCTCAAAAATGCTTTGGCGACTTAGCGCTTATCGGTGAAGTCTAATATAGACCTAACCCCCAGCCCCTTCCCTGCAAGGGAAGGGGAGTAAGATTCAAAGCCTCTCCCCTTGTAGGGGAGAGGTTTGGAGAGAGGTTAAAGTGTATTTGAGATTAACGAGATGCACTATATAAATCGCGGCTACACAGACAAAACCCGCACTTCGGCAAGCTCAGTGACCACCTGCGTGGGTTTCAAGAATTTTTGGATACAAAACGCGAAAAGGGCATAACAATGTTATGCCCCTACAAATTATGTGTATTTTAGCAAGTTCACAATTGGTATAATTACCTATTTTAATCTTTAGCTAACTGGGACTTCGGGTTGCTTTTTCTTAGAACGGCGGTTAAACCTGCGTCCCATCTCATCAATTACTGCATCTAAACCTGTAACATCACCACTAGCTTTGGCATAGCTATAAACTGCTAATGCTGAGGCATATGCTTCACTAGCAGCAGCTATACAGGTATCATCTACCAATTCTTGCAGTTGTGTCAAAGATAACAGCACCGGATACAAGTCTTCATATATTTCTAAGTCTCGGCGCATCTCTTCCAAATCAAAAGAACGGGGTAAAAAATTAGGGTTCTGTGTCGCCACTTCCAAAGCTTTGCTGACAAAAGCCCGACTTTTATCTCCCATCTTCAGCATTATTCGCCGATCTTCAGGGGTCAAATCTACTAAAAACGGTAACTTTTCTCTAATTGTAGCGATCGCCTGCATGACTGCTTCTTTATCTGCTGGGGCTAGGCTGGCACTGATGCGATTTTCTGCCATTTTTAATACTCTTATAGGGAACTTAATTTCAGTATTCCCAAAGTTATAGAGGCGATCGCGTTTGTTGAGAGATAATTAACGATGAAACTGAATGCAGAAATCAATGCGTAAACAAATCATTGAATATACATCTCCATTAGATGCGCTGATTGCCCTTACCAAACAGTTGAATACCTATGAAATAAAGTACCAAATGAATTCAGAAGAATTTTTTGCCAAATATAGCCAAGGCGAAACTTCTGACGATGAAGTGTTTGTCGAATGGGCAGCAAACTACCAACATTATCTAGCTCTACACCAAGATATAAAGAGCAAACTTAGAGATGTCGCGTAAAGTCATCCAAGCATATTTAAATGAAATCGATCAACTTTTACTCAGATGCTCTAACATATACGTTGAAGAATATAGTGCCGTAATTTTAACGACAGAGAGAGCTAATCTCCGCATTAGAATACGTTTCGCTCTCAAATATTTACTAGCAATCAGTGAAGCCTTTATTATTGTAGATAATCAGATGACATATATCGATTACCGTTATCACTTTCAAAACGAGCAAAATAGTTTGATTTTTCGTTATGACAGTACACCACACTTTCCCAACTTGCCTAGCTTCCCGCACCATAAACATCTTTTCGATAACGTAATTGCTTGCGAAAAGCCACATATAGCCGATGTGCTACAAGAAGTAATGGAGTTTTTAGAGTCAAAACAAAACAATCAAATGTAACCGTTAAAATTTGCTCATTGATGCGTTCCTCCTAACCACCAATCACAGCGATCGCATCAATCTCTACCAACACGTCTTTAGGTAAGCGCGATACCTGAACACAAGCCCGCGCTGGGGCTGTATCTTCCGGGAAATATTTAGCATAAACGGCATTCACCGCCGCGAAATCGTTCATATCAGCTAAAAATACAGTGGTCTTCACGACATCCTGGAAAGTCGCCCCGGCTTCTGTGAGGATGGCTTCAAGATTAGCTAATACCTGCTCAGTTTGCTTTTTAACATCATCAGTGTAGACGACATCACCAAGGCGGGGATCGATGGCAATTTGTCCAGCTATGAATACAAATTGACCTGAAGCTGCGATCGCTTGATTATAAGGGCCGACTGGTGCAGGTGCGTTATCAGTATTAATTACTTTACGGGTCATAGATATCACTTTCTCTAACGATGTTTCCTGTTTACCGATTTCTGCTTCAGCTGCGATCGGTTTGTAGACTTCTCCATCTGGCATTATCGCACCAGTTAGGTCAGCATCTTTAAAGTTGACACCATAGATATTTGCACCAGTTAAATCTACCTTCTTCAGCTTTGCCTCTTTCAGATTCGCGTTGATCAAATCTACTTTTTGTAGTTCCGCTTTCTCTAAATTTGTCCCCTCAAGGCAGGCTTTTCTGAAATTTACACCGATGAGATTTGCTGCACCAAGATCAGCCTGAGTCAGATTCATACCTGACAAATCCTTTTGAGATAAATTAACACCCCGAATTTTAGCTCCCTGCAAATTAGCACCTTTGAGTATTACTTGAGCTAAGTTTGCTTGACTTAAATCAGCTGCAAACAAGTTAGCTCCACTTAAATTAGCACTAGTAAGATTAGCTCTAACGACTTTTGCTTCATTTAAGGATGCGTCAGTTAAGTTTGCAGAATTGAGTGTCGCATCACTCAAGTTGACGTTATCTAGATTGGCATTACTAAAGTTAGCGCTACTCAAGTTTGCTTTACTTAAGTTGGCATTATCTAGATTAGCGTTACTAAAGTTAGCGCTACTTAGTTTTGCTCCACTCAAGTCAGCACTACTTAGGTCTGCCCAACTCAAATTTAAACTAGAACTTTCGCCCAACTCACTCAAATTTGCACCTGTTAGAGAAGCTCTAGTGAGGTTTGCATTTTGAAGTAATGCTTTAGTCAGGTTGGCATCATTCAAATCTACACCCGTCAAATCTGCACCTTTTAGGTCTATTCCACTCAGATTTGCATATTTGAGGTCTACTCCTCTAAGATTCTCGTTGTGAAATTGCCTTTGCCCTTCAGCATATTTCTCTAACAGCGTCTCAGCGTCCATAATGCACCTTTAAATACCACTGACACAGTATAGTCACAAAAACTTCGTGTCACAGGTATTCCTCCCCCCTCTTCTCTCTGCACCCTCTGCGCCTCTGCGGTTCGTCCCTCTTACCCCAACCTCGGACGTATTCCATAATGCCGATATCGCCAATAATCGCGCAAAATGCGATCGTGGTCAAAACATAAATTACCAGGCACACACCAATACTCAAAAATGCCTACACCCTTAGCATCATCACCAGCCTTTGGTTCACCCTTAGCTGTCGCCAAAAACACAATACTAATGGTATGCTGACGCGGATCGCGATTTGGGTCAGAATATACCAGTAATTGTTCAACTAATTCCACCTGTAAACCCGTCTCTTCCTCAGCTTCTCGTCGCGCCGCCACTTCCACTGCTTCCCCATAATCTACAAAACCACCAGGAATAGCCCAACCTAAAGGTAGATTATGTCTTTCAATTAACACTATTGGCCGATGAGGTCGATCTACTAGTTCAATGATGATATCAACTGTTGGTGTAGGATTTCGGTAAGTCATAGTTATTTAGTCATTAGTCATTGGTCATTGGTCATTAGTCATTAGTCACTTGTACTGAGTTTCGGCTGCGCGGTAATCGAGCGACTTGCACTGAGCGGCGTCGAAGTGAGTCGAGATTCAACTACCGTGTAGTCGTTGGCGTGGTCACTGAGCGTAGTCGAAGTGCAGCCTCTCCAAAAGTTGTATTGGTTCTTCCCAAAGGACAAATGACAAAGCGCAAAGTCTGAGCAGAGGTTTCCTCCGGTCAGAACTTTGTAAGAGAGGACAAATGACAAACAAAATGAGTTTACTTGATTTCCCCTGCAAATACCGTTCAGTGATAAATTTGATGCGATCGCATCGTGTCTCGATCAGATAACTGCTCCCTCTCATAATTCAGATTAAATATGCCTTTTCCTAGATCCAGTGGCATTTTGCTGCATCCTACCTCCTTTCCCAGTCGATTTGGCATTGGGGATTTAGGCTTAGAAGCCTATCGCTTCATTGATTTTCTTAAAGAGAGCCATCAACAATATTGGCAAGTTTTACCACTGGGCCCTACTGGATACGGTAATTCTCCGTATATGTGCTACTCGGCAATGGCAGGAAATCCTCTGCTAATTAGCCCAGAAAAACTCTTAGAAGAAGGTTTACTATCTGAAGAAGACTTTGCCAATTTACCAGGATTTCCGGTAGAAAAGGTAGATTTCGATCAGGTTGTGCCGATTAAGATTGGGTTACTTAAAAAAGCCTGTGATAACTTTAGAAGCAATGCTACACCTATCCAGCAGAAAGAGTTTGCAGGTTTTTGCGATAGTAAAGCCTATTGGCTGGATAATTACGCCTTATTTATGGCGCTAAAAGATGCCAATGAGAATGCAAACTGGCACTCATGGAAGCCAGAATTTGTCAAGCGCGATCCCCAAGCATTGGAGCAAGCACAGCATCGGCTCAACGGAGGGATTTATTATTACAAATTCGTCCAATTTGAGTTTTTCCGCCAATGGTCTGACCTCAAAAGTTACGCTAATATGCGCGGCATTGACATTATTGGCGATATTCCCATCTACGTAGCTCATGATAGTGCTGACGTGTGGGCGCATCCCGACATCTTTTGCTTAGATGAAGAGACAGGAGCTGCTGCCCAAATGGCAGGAGTTCCACCAGATTACTTTAGCGCCACTGGTCAATTGTGGGGCAACCCGGTTTACAACTGGGAGGAATTGCAAAAACAAGACTTTAAGTGGTGGGTACAGCGCTTTGAGGCAATGCTGGATTATGTAGATATAATTCGCATTGACCACTTCCGCGGCTTCGAGGCTTATTGGGCTGTGCCGCAAGGTGAACAAACTGCCATAAATGGTAAATGGGTGGAAGCGCCTGGAGATGCTTTTTTTGAAGTGATTCGGCAAAAGTTAGGCAAGCTACCCGTCTTAGCAGAAGATTTAGGAGTAATTACACCGGGGGTAGAAGCGCTGCGAGACAAGTATGAATTTCCGGGGATGAAAATTTTGCAATTTGCCTTTAGTGCTGATTCTGCTAATCCATTTTTACCATTCAATTATCCGCACAACGCTGTAGTTTATACCGGAACTCACGATAATGATACAACCATAGGCTGGTTCAATACAGCTGAAGATGAGGAAAAGCAAAACTTGTTGCTTTATTTAGGTTCTATCAGCCCTGATGGCATTCACTGGGATTTGATTCGCCTAGCTTTAAGTTCTGTAGCCAACCAAGCGATTATTCCTTTGCAAGATATTTTGGGATTAGGAAACGAAGCGCGGATGAATTTTCCCAGTGTTGCTGAGGGGAACTGGGAGTGGCGCTATCAAGCAGGAGCGATAACAGACGAATTGCGCGATCGCTTGAAAGCTCTTACTAAACTCAATGGACGCGCCCCGCAAGAGCAAGTCGAGTGAGGACTGGGGACTGGGGACTGGGGACTAGGGGGATGAGAAAGATAACAGGGAGAAATATTGAACAAGTTTCTCCCCCATGCCCAATGCCCCATGCCCCATATTTCAAAACTTAGGTTTCGCAGCAATCCTAACTTCTTCCTCTTTCCCTGGCTCTCCCATTTCCTTAGCTTTCTCTTGATTGACGCTCACCAATACCCCACCGGCATTATCAGTTTTCACCGTCAGTTGCTCTTGGGCTTTCCAAACTCGGTGAGTTCCCTCTGGCAGAATACCCTCAAACTCGGTTTTGCCATCGGCTACTACACGAATCCAAGATGAGGCTTTCAAAGTTACACCAACCTGTACAACCTGTCTTTTTTGGACACCGCTCAGGGTATCGCTGACAGGTTGTACCTGTGTTGACTCTTTTAGTTGAGCTATTTCTGGTTTAACAACAGACTTTTGTTTTGGATATTGCTGGTTTGGGCTATTACTTGCTTGTAGTAAGGCGTTATTTAATAACTGAGATAACCCATTTACAGAGCATACTATTAGCAATATGTAAAGAAAGTAAAGATGAATCGGACGTAGTTGAGCTAGGGGTGAAGTTTTCCCCCTACTTAGAGGACTAACCTGTGCAGAACTGACCGGAAAAGTGCCAGAAAATTCTACTCCATTTAAGCCTAGTGCATCGGCAAATTGTCTGATCAAACCCTGAATATAGACTGGTTCTGGCAGATCGTTTAAATTACCTTCTTCGATCGCCTGCAATAATCGTCGGGGAATTCTCGTCAATGCAACCACTTGCTCTAGAGATAAACCCTGTTCTTGACGCAATGCCCAAAGTTGAGCGCCTAATTCTGCTAACTTTTCGGCTCGTTGTTCCTCTAATGAAAGTGATGGCTGGTGCTTATTTTTCTTTCTTAGCCATTTCATGCGTACTGACACTCCTTAACTCCACTGAATCAATAATTAGGTTGCGTTATTTGATCTTGCAAAAAGTGAATTTCATAATCTTTGAGGGAACGATATTTACCCTCTGACAAAAAGGGTTCTTTGAGAGTTTGTAATTGAATTGGGCCGATCGCAGTCCGATGCAGTTTAATTACTGGGTATCCTAACTGTTGAGCTATCCGGCGAATTTGACGATTTCTTCCCTCCTGCAACACTATTTCTAAAACGCTTTCTTCGGTACGACGTTCGATTAGGCGTACCTTAGCGGGCCTGGTTTTTCTACCCTCCAACATCACACCTTGACGCCACATCTGTAGTACCGTTTCTGGAGGATGTCCTTTGACCAAAACATGATATGTCTTGGAAATACTGTGACGTGGATGGGTTAGTCCAAATGTCAAGTCTCCGTCATTAGTCAGGATTAATGCTCCTGTAGAGTCTGCATCTAGACGTCCAACTGGGTGAATACCTGAACCTTCCCGTAATTCTTTCGGTAGTAGATCCAGGACTGTTGGTCTGCGATGAGGATCGTAGCAAGTCGAAACCACTCCCGCAGGTTTGTGCAGCAATAGATATATTAAAGCCGGACGCTGCTTTTGGGATACAGGCTTACCATCGATTGCGATCGCATCTTTTTCGGGATCAACTTTTTGACCTAAATGTGCCAATACCCCATTAATCCGCACTCGTGAGTGCCTAATCATTTCTTCGGCTTCACGACGTGAGGCGATACCCCATTGAGCAAGAATTTTTTGTAACCGTACCTCCATGTGGAAATTGCTTATTTATTGTTATCAATTAAATGATATTTGCATTTTGTAGCGAGTAGGCATAAATGTTACATTTAAAGCTTATTTAATTTCGGTTCGGTTGTAGAGCAAATACTCATAAACAGATTGGTTAAATGCCAGAGCAAAATCCCCAAACAACAAGTGGAAATAAAATCCGCATAATTACGCAGGTACTCACAACAGCAGTCAAGCTCTGGTTGAGATCGCAGACCAGCCAAATCTCTGAACTAGAAGTGGAGATTAAAGCTAGCGATCGCCAACTTTTCTCTGGACGCATTCCTACAGTATCTGTTTTTGCAACTCATGCAGTTTATCAAGGTCTCCTAATTACACAAATTCAATTAATAGCAGAAAATATTCGGGTAAATATCGGTTCCGTACTCAAGGGAAAACCTCTGCGACTGTTAGAAACAGTACCAGTGGTTGGCGATTTGATCGTAGACGAGAAGGATCTGAATGCTTCTCTCTCATCAGACTTATTATCGACTGCTTTGAGCGATCTCTTGGTTAAGGTTTTACCAAAAGATGATCCCCAGTCACAACCAATCAAGTGGCAAGAAATTCTCCTTGGGAACAACCAAATTATACTGCGAGGTTTCAGAGTAACCAATAGTGAAACAACGCCTCTAGAGATTTGTTTGGGCTTACAATTACTCAGTGGACATGAGTTGCAACTGGTACACATCCCAATGAAGTGCGATCAAGAAGATATATTAAAAGATAATTATGAGTACAATCTGGATCTTGGCTCAGACGTTGATATCGAAGAATTAACGCTAATCCCAGGCAAGCTGGTGTGTCGTGGGCGGATTAACGTTAACCCTTGACGATCAAAAATATTAATACCCTATTTTAAATGATGTGGCGTCTCTCGGAACAAGAGCAGGGGTGCAGGGGAGAAGTTGCAGTAAGTTTTTCTCCTCTGCCCCTCTGCCCCTCTGCCCCTCTGCCCCTCTGCCTCTTGTGCCTAATGACCAATGCCCAATGCCCAACTCACCTATTTACTAAGTAGTGGCAAAAGTAATGTCACAAAATAGTAAACCAAAGGAGCAGTAAAAATATAACTATCGGTACGGTCTAAAATACCACCATGACCGGGAATTAACTGCCCAGAATCTTTAACTCCAGCATCCCGCTTGAGCATAGATTCTGTAAGATCCCCTAAAAGACTAGCAATACCAATCAGCAAACCCAATGCTAAACCAGTGAACGGCGATTCAGGCAAATGAAGATAATAAGCTCCTGCTATGGCTACGGCAACACTTGAAGTAATACCAAATACAGCACCTTCGACAGTTTTTTTCGGGCTAATGTCAGACAAACGGGTTTTCCCAAAGAATTTGCCAATGGTGTAAGCACCGATATCAGCTGCCCAAATACAAAAAAAAGTCAGTAGTGTGGCTGTAAAACCTTGTGCTAATGAAGCGGAATTTGCCTTTTCCCAGAAATCTGTCCAGGTTGTGGGCCAGTAGCCCCCGAAAGGGAGATTACTAAAAGCAGCGCTATCAATTGCTCGTAACCGCACCCAGTAACTTGGTAAATAACCTACGTAAAACAGCCCCATAATAGAAGCGGAAACATCAGCGATCGTGGCAAATTTGGGTTGAAACAGCAGGTAAAAACAAATAAGTGTGCCAGCTATTGGCATCACAGCCTCGGCTAAACTGCCATCAAGGGTACAAATTACTAGCAAGACTTGGCTGACAGCCATAGTGGTTTTAGCGGCGGGAGCGATGCCTCTGGCTCGCACCAAATTAAAATATTCCTGTTGACCCAAAAAGATGATGACCGCAAAGATGATGGTAAAGTACCAACCCCCCAAAAGGGTTGCGGAAAGAGCAAGAGCGATCGCAACAATTCCACTAATAATCCGAGACCAAGGCATAAAAGTATTTTGGATTTTGGATTTTGGATTTTGGATTAGAGATTAGGTATTCAAGATTAGGGATTGGTAATTGTGACTTGGTTTCTGATGACATATCACCTAAATCCCCAATCTAAAATCTAAAATCGTTCGACTGAGCGACTTGCCTTAAGCGAAGTCGAAAGGAGCCGAAGTCTAAAATCTAAAATCTTTTTGATTTAGTCTAGTTTCTCACCACTGAGGATAAAAATGGGATCGGCGGCAGTAAAGGTTTGAGAAAAGCCGCGTGTTTCTAGGCGGTTAACCGCAGATTGAACGACTTCGATATTTCTAGCTCTTAATAGGGAAAAGCTCTGGGAAATAGCATATAGACTTTCTAGATTAGCAGCTGTGGCTACAACCCGACCGAATGGCGGCAAATAATGCCAAGCTGCTTGCAGAATTTCCTGAATAGGTCGTCCTCCCTCAATACAAACGCGATGAGGGGTAATTTTTAGGTCATGTAAACATTCTGGGGCGCTGCCTTCAACAACTTCGACATTTTTCACATCAAAGCGATCGCAGTTACGCTTGATCAGATTAGCTACTTCTTCATCCCTTTCGATAGCGATAATCTGTCCACCTGGACACAATAGCCCCACCTCTACCGGAATTGTACCTGTCCCTGCGCCAATATCCCACAACACAGAATCTGATTTTAGCCGCAGTTGAGAAATCAATAGCAGTCGGACTTCTCGCTGGCTCAGGGGAATTCCTGGCAAATGCTCAAATAAGTCATCGGGAATACCAGGGGTAATATAAGGCCAAAGTTGGGAGGGCATAGAATTACGCAATTATACTAAAGATATCGATTTGCCAAATTGAAAAGCTATCAGCTATAAAACTTTTCAACCGTAGCATTATAAGAAAACATAATGATTGGTGAAATATTAGGCGAACGCTACGAAGTTCAGCAGGTATTAGGAAAAAAAGCAGGGCGGCGGACGCTATTAGCTTGTGATTTACAAACTCAAAAATTAGTTGTCATTAAATTACTCTCTTTTAGTAGTGACTTTGAGTGGGATTCACTCAAGTTGTTTGAGCGAGAAGCTGAAACTTTAAAAAACCTAGCACATCCCTCAATTCCTGGCTATTTAAACTATTTTGAGGTAAATTTACCAACCATCAAAGGATTTGCTCTAGTACAAACTTATATCCCTGCACAAACTTTAGAGCAATGTTTACAAACTGGGCGGACTTTTACCGAAGTTGAAGTCAAACAGATAGCTAAAGCACTTTTAGAGATTCTCGTTTACCTACATGAACTACATCCGCCTGTAATTCACCGTGATATTAAGCCTAGCAATATTTTATTGGGGGAGCGTTCTGGAAATAGTGTCGGTCAAGTTTATTTGGTAGATTTTGGCTCAGTACAGACAGTCCTAGCTAGCGAAACTGGGACAAGAACTGTGGTAGGAACTTATGGTTATATGCCACCAGAGCAATTTGGCGGACGCACTGTTGCAGCATCAGACCTTTATAGTTTAGGTGCAACCTTAATTTACTTAGTGACGGGTACTCACCCAGCCGATTTACCCCAAAAGGATTTTCGCATTCAGTTTGAACAATTGGCTAATCTCAGTCCCAGCTTTAGCAATTGGTTAAAGTGGATGATTGAACCTAATTTAGAAAGGCGTTTGAGTTCTGCTAATCAAGCTATCGCAGCTTTAGAGAAACCACTACCAACAAACTTGCCTACTTTAGTTGTTGGCAAACCAGATGGGAGTAAGATTCAACTAACCAAAAATGGGGATTCTCTAGAAATTATCGTTCCACCATCTGGTTTTGATCCATCAATAGTATTTACAGGTTTATTTGCGATCGTCTGGAATTCATTTATTCTCTTTTGGACAATTGGCGCACTTTCAGCACCTTTTCCTGTCAACATCCCCTTTGCGATGTTTTCAATTCCTTTTTGGGGTGCTGGCTTTATGATGGTGTATAAATTTTTCTTTCATTTTTTTGGACGCATCTGCTTACGCTTGAATCCCGAACAAATTTCCCTAACTTGGGAATTGTTTGCTTGGAAATTTTATCGTCCCCGTGCCTCGCCAAGGCAAAGTATTAATAAATTAGTTTACATTCCCAAACATTTTACGAAAGATTCTGAAGGTACGAGAATTGCCGTTCCCGCACAATTGGATATTTGGGTAGGAGTAAAAAAATATCAACTTGGTGGTAGTGATGGTGCAATTAAATCGGAAGCGGAACTGGAATGGCTAGCTCAGGAATTAAGCAATTGGTTAGATTTACCAATTACCAATCCAATTAGAAGTTAGTTGTGCTGATTATTACTTTGTTCAACGTGTCCAGTTTTGTCTCTACTATCCTCACTATAGAACACATGTACTGCATGAGTGCAGATACTTGGCACATTGCCCTATTCATTCAGCAAATTGATCAAAAAAATAGCTAATAGTTTGAAAACTTATGCTTTTATGGATGATACTGTCTTCATAGACGTACAACTGTACTAACAAAGTTTAGATGAGACTTAATTGTAATCCTTACTACGAGACAAAATTTGGTGCTGCTTATTTAGGAAACAGCCTAGAATTAATGGCAGGTATTCCCGGCTGATTGAGGACTTGGAACAGCCACGCCAATACCAACTTACTTCTTTTGCTCAAGAAATTTTAGCTAATGCTGACAATACTTCATTTGTAAATCAGAGGTTTGCAGCGCACATATTAAACAATTTGTCAGGCATGGCTTTCTTAAAAGCTATTGATGCAATTAATGCGAGAGGAGAAGAAGCACAACTGGAGCCAATAGCCTATGAATTACAGGAAAGGGGATATGTCATATCACCTAGCGGCACTTACACAAGTACCATGAGAAGTTGGTTGTCCCAGGCAGGTGTTTTTGAACGAGAATACGAAATAAACTGGGATATTGTTTCAGAAATTCTAGGTATTAACAAAGATTTTATCGACGAGCTTTATACTTTGACTCCTGGACAAAAACATTTTCTGCTGAGTCTGCTTAATCTCGATATCAAAGAACTTATAGTAGCTAATAAAGTTGCTCAACATACTAGGAGTATTTACAAACTTAGACTCACAACTAAAAATTTAGTCAAGGATGTTATTGAACCTCTTGCCGCTCTCGGTTTAATAGAAACAGAAAAAACCACAGCTGGCAGAGGAGCTAAATCGAATAAAGTCAAGTTAACCAGCAAAGCCCAGTCTGAACTATTAGCACCCCTTCTAAAATCAATCGCTAATGAAACAAGGCTTTCGGAAATTGAACTCAACCGCACCTTTGATGATGTTGTAAATGAATTAAATCATCCAGATAAACATATTAAAGGCAAAGCGTTAGAACTTCTGGCAGTCTGGATGATACGCCTAACCAGTCTGCGTTTTACAAAATGGCGCAGTAGAGAAAATGGTAAAGGGGAAGTAGATGTTCTGGCAGCTTCAGACAGGTTTGTTTATAGTCGGTGGCAGATTCAATGCAAAAATACAAATAAGGTTGATATTGATGTCTTAGCTAAAGAAATCGGGCTGACATTTGTTACAGGGGCAGACGTGGTAATGGTTGTAACAACTGGTGAGTTTACAAGGGATGCTTATCAATATGCTTACAGAATGATGGAAGTATCCCGCTATTATATAATTTTGTTACAAAAAGATGATATTGAAGCAATTAAAAGGGATAAGACGAATATTGTTGAAATTTTCGATAGAAAGGCTAGGCGAGTCTTTACAAAGAAAGAACTCGACGTGTCTGACGAAGAGTTAAATGAAATTGAACAGGAAGAAGATTTGATGGCTGAAGCTATCAAAGATGAAGTAGATGATAATAGTTGAGATATTTGTTTGGCAATATCGGTATTGTTTTATGTTTAAATTAGGACTTAGCTGTGTATCTCGGCTTAACCTAAAGCATTGTTTTTGTATAGGCTTAATTATAAAATGATGTGGCAATTAGTACTTTTCAAGCAATTGTTTGTCGTGTAGAGATAGTTTCAACTCCTCAACAAAAAGGTATTAATTTTGAAATCTAAAATTGAGATTAAAATGGCTTTTAAGGGAGAATAATTTTAAAAGTTGATTTTCAAATAACAACTAAAATTATTTAATAATTATTTAATATTGTTTCTACTACAAGATACTTATCTGATTAAAGATTGTGTTAAGGTGTAAAAGTAGTTAAGTATAAACAATATTACTAATGTCTAAAGGTAAAAATCAACATATCGTCCCTCACTCTGAAGGTTGGGCAGTTAAGTCTGAGGGTGCTAGTAAGGCTACTAAAATATTCCACACCCAGCAAGAAGCCATTGAGAAAGGGCGTGAGATTGCTATTAATCAGCAGTCTGAATTATTAATACATAACCGAGAAAATCAAATTCGAGAGCGGAACAGCTACGGTAACGACCCGCACCCGCCTAAAGGTTAAAGACTAGTGCATTAGTTCAAAATGGACTGTCAGGTAAGTAATTTTACCTGACATTTATTTTTATATAGGAATAAAGAATGCTACGAACACGAGTTAGCTCAAGCGATTTGCAAAGTGTTGGTTATGATGCGACAACTTGTACACTTGAAATTAAGTTTCATAGTGGAGGCATATACCAGTATTTTAAAGTTCCAGAAGCTATTTATAGGAGACTAATGGCTGCTTCTTTACACGGGAAGTATTTTCACGCTTGTATCAAAGATTTATATTCTTATCAAAAAATAGCCTAAAGACCGCACATTAAAAGTTTCTCTATTAACTCTAAATGATAGTTCTATTACAAGAAACTAGTACATTTGAATTCAACCGCAGCACCTCTATATATCGCTCTGACAAGGTTACAGACGGAATAGACTGAAAAGATTTAGCCGCACTTTTCACGGATTTGAGTTGGTCAATCACAGACTGAGCTACTTTGGCAGATTATGCCAAGTTGCTCTGCCAAAAGTTTTTGAGGACAAAAAAACTGATCTTTATTAATTTTATTTATACCCTGTTTTACAAGATGTAGAATGCTTATCAGTGGCGAACTTATGGGATGTGATACCAAGTTGTGATAGATAGTATTATTTGCTTGAAAGCTAGTCCAGCAGAGCTTAGACGCTAAAGAATACTAACTTTGGCAACTTGGTATGAGCCATCAATGTCTATATTTAATTACAGATGCCTTAGAGGAAATTTATATGTTTGGACTGGGATGGCCAGAAATAGCTGTAATTAGCATAGTCGCTATTCTAATTTTCGGCCCAAAAAAAATTCCTGAACTGGGAACTGCACTGGGCAAAACCCTACGAGGTTTCAAGGAGGAGATGAAAACTCCCAGCGAGGAAACCAATCAGGAAGAAGAAAAACAGTAATTAAAAGAGTCAGGAGGAGCCAGCGCACTGCTTTCTCCTGATTTCTGACTACAGTAAGGTATTAACCACAGAAGAAGGCGCGATCCCATTTTGGGAATCGATGACAGTTGTGCCGGGATTTTGTTGGTGTGTTTCTTCCTTGGCTAAACCACGCAGCTTAATTAACTTAATTGCGCGAGTCACGCTTTCTGGCAAAATGACCACCAGACTGTTATCAGGAGCCATATCTAAGCCTTTATTGATTGCTTGGGTTTCATCCAGAATTGATTCATAGCGGCTATCAGGCTTAACTTCCGTGATGCCTTGAATAATCAACTGGGCAGCTGAACCCCGTAAGCGTCCCCGTGTATCATCGTCTTCTTTGATGATGATGTAATCAAAAATTTGCGCTGCTAATTTACCCAAAGTAACAAAATCTTCGTCGCGGCGATCGCCAGGGCCCCCAATTACACCAATCCGTTGTCCTGTAGTCCAGTTCCGCACAAAGGAACCTACAGCTTCGTAACTAGCTGCATTGTGCGCATAGTCTACCAAAGCGTGGTAGTTGCCCAAATTAAATAGATTCATGCGTCCCGGTGTTTGGCTAACTGAAGCCCGGAAGCTCTTCAAACCAGCACGAATCTGCTCAATTGTGACGTTTTGCACAAACGCTGCCAAACTTGCTGCCAAAGCGTTGGCAATCATAAACGGCGCACGTCCGCCCATTGTTAAAGGTATATTTTCAGCTCTTTCTATGCGGTGTGTCCAATCACCTTTAACAATTGACAAATAGCCATTTTCATATACTGCCGCTACTCCACCCTTTTGGATGTGCTTCCGCACTAATTCCGAATCGGGGTTCATGGTGAAGTAAGCAATATTAGCTTTAGTTTTTTCTGACATGGCGGCGACGCGGCGATCGTCGGCGTTAAGTACCGCATAGCCATCAGGAAATACAGCTTCTGCCACTACACTTTTGAGGTTAGCTAACTGCTCAATGGTATCTATATCGCCTATTCCTAAGTGGTCGGCCGCTACATTCAATACTACCCCTACATTTGCGGCTTCAAAGCCCAATCCAGAGCGGAGAATGCCACCGCGAGCCGTTTCCAGCACTGCTACTTCTACTGTGGGATCTTGGAGGATCAGGTGGGCACTTTGAGGGCCTGTATTATCGCCAGATTCTACTAAGTAATCACCGATATATGTTCCGTCGGTAGTAGTATAACCTACTACTTTTCCAGTCTGTTTATAAATATGTGCTAGTAGTCGAGTAGTGGTGGTTTTGCCATTAGTACCCGTGATGCTGAGGATAGGAATTTGGCTAGATTGTTCGTTGGGAAACAGCATATCCATCACTGCGCCAGCAACGTTGCGGGGAATACCCACGCTTGGGGCAACGTGCATCCGAAAACCGGGAGCGGCGTTAACTTCAACAATCACGCCATCTACTTCCCGCAGAGGACGGCTAATATCTGTGGTAACGATATCGAGTCCGGCAATATCTAAACCGATAATCTTAACTACTCGTTGTGCCAACCAAAGATTTTCTGGGTGAATTTCATCGGTACGGTCAACGGCACTACCACCTGTACTCAAGTTCGCTGTTGCTCTGAGATAACAAATAGTGCCCTTGGGTGGCACGCTATTTAGGGTGTAACCTTGCCTTTCTAGTAGCTGGTAGCTGGTGCGGTCTAGTTCAATCTTGGTCAGGACGTTATCATGTCCTTCACCGCGATTTGGGTCAAGGTTTGTTTCTTCAATCAGTTCGGCAATGGTGGATCTGCCGTTGCCAATGACATGAGCCGGGACACGTTCGGCTACTGCTACTACTTTCCCATTTACGACTAGTACCCTATGGTCGCGCCCAACGTAATATCTTTCGACAATAATTGACCGGGAAACTTGTCTGGCAGCTTCGTATCCAGCTTCAGCTTCTTCCCAAGTTCTGATATCAATGGTGATCCCACGCCCATGATTGCCATCTAGTGGCTTGATGACGATGGGATAGCCGCCAACGAATTCAATGGCTTGTTCTAAATCGTCTAAAAAGTTGATTACTGTACCTCTGGGTACTGGCGCACCAGCAGCAGCAAGGATACGTTTAGTGGCTTCTTTATCGCAAGCTAGTTCTACGCCCAGAATGCTGGTGTTGTCCGTCATTGTGGCCTGCATTCGCTTCTGGTTTACGCCGTAGCCTAGCTGAATCAAAAAGCGGGCTTCCAGCGACATCCAGGGAATACCTCTTTTTTCTGCTTCTTTGACGATCGCTTCCGTAGAAGGGCCTAAGGAAGCATCACGGGAAAAATCTTTCAGGTCTTGGATATCTTGCTCTAATTCTGCCTTGGGATAACGGCCTCGATCAACGATACTCTGGCATAGCCGTACTGCGGCTCGTCCAGCGTAACGTCCCGCTTCCTCATTCAGGTACTCGATTACTACTTGGTAAATTCCGGGTGTGGCAGTTTCGCGGGTGCGACCAAAGCCGACATGCATACCAGCTAATTCTTGGAGTTCTAAGGCTACGTGTTCCACTATGTGGCCGATCATAGTGCCTTCTTTGACTCGCATCAGAAAACCACCGCGACAGCCAGGCGAACAATAGTGACCCTCCAGACTCGGCAGCGCCTCAACTAATCCTTCATAAAAGCCAGGGATTTCATTCGAGGGCGTCTCGGCGAGGGTTTCTAAATCGAGGCGCATGACGATCAGTTTGTGGCGTCGAATGCTCCAATAGTTTGGGCCGCGTAATGTCTGGATCTTGAGGATTCTCATGGGAATAGGTAGATGGAGATTCGGAACCAAAATTCTAGTTTCTTACTGGAATTGACCGCTAAACTGTTTACAATGAACAGTTTTTTCTTTTTACATGGTATTCTTATCATTTTTCTACGGTAAGAAATAATAAATGTGCGGTCAACTCAGTGTAACCTCAGATACTCTATCCCGTCAGCTGGAGATTCGGTGTACAGCAGGCAATACAGTCCGCTGGTACAAGTGGAAGCGATCGCCTAAGCTGAGGATATGGAGACGTAAATTATGTACGGTTAAAGGTTCATTAGCACCGACATGGGGTTCGTTAGTATGGGTCAGTTCGGTGGGATCGACAATGGTGACACTGCCTTTACCCATAACTTGTAGCCAACCATCACGTTCAAACACTGCACAAGTATCTTCGTCAATGCCAATACCTAAGCGATCAGGATGAGCTGAGATCGCACTAATCAGTCGCCCCATCCGATTACGGTTGTGAAAGTGTTGGTCAACGATTACTTCCGGAATAAATCCCAAACCCGTTGCCATATCCACTAGGGAACGATTGGGCGTCTCTCCACTACCGCCGCCAGCAATCATGTGATGCCCCATTACCGCCGCTCCTGCACTGGTGCCTGCTAACGTAAGTTGCCCCGCCCTCACCCGCTGACGAATAATTTCCATTGCTGGCGTATCTGCCAATACGCCACAAAGACGCAGCTGGTCTCCTCCTGTCAAAAATACCCCACTACAGGCTTCTAAGGATGCTTTGATCTGGGAGGCTTCACACTGTTCTCGTTCGCGGATGTCTAAAATCTCTACCTTCTGGGCACCCATTTCTTCAAAAATGCGAATATACCGGCCACCGATGATGGCAGGTTCGCGAGAGGCAGATGGAATAATTGTAATATAAGCCTTACTAGCACCGGCGCGTCCAAAAAAAGTTCGTAGGATTTCGCGCCCATGAACTTTATCTTCTGCACCTCCGATAACCAGAACGGCGGTTTTAGTTGCTTGGGGTGTCCTCATTTCTAGCGATTTAGCTTGTAATTGCGGCATTTTGGTTCTCCTGTCAACAACTTCAGGAGCCATCGCTTTGGACGGGTTCCCCGGCTTGTGGCGAATGGCGTGTGAATTTAACAAGGTTCAGTTACCTGATAATTTTTGCGCTTTGCAACTTTTGAGAGGACACTTTTTGGAAGTCTGGAACTGGGGAAAGCCACTCTCCAAATTCTCGCTTAACGCTCGCGTTGCCTCAGTCTAAACGTGTTTGTTTCCATTCCTCAAAGTCAGCGCCTTGTTTTTCACCTGTCCACTTGCAGCAGGGCAAAATAGTCTTTGAGTAGCTAGATTCCCCTTTAGATTTGGGGACAAGCAATTAAGACTACGCTTTTTTCTGAGGCTGGCTCGATGCATCCTGGAAGTTGTTAACTTGATATGATTATTAATTTAAATGTAGTTGTGACAACATTTAAACATAAATTAAGTAATTAGAAAAACTTTTGATCCCATCTAAAATCCAGGAGGTCTGGTAGTTTTAGATACTATTGATAAAGTTTAACTGGAGTTTAACCCGACCTTGGCTTGCTGGTGTTTGCTAGACATTCAAATTTAAGATTAGTGTCCTCGAATACGAATAACTGTGCGCTTTGATATAGTTACGCTTTTTCCTGACTGTTTTAACTCTGTTCTCAATTCTGGGCTGCTAGGTAAAGCCTTAGCCAAACAGATTGCCGAAGTGCATCTGATTAATCCACGGGACTTTACCACTGACAAACACCGAAAGGTAGATGATGAACCCTACGGCGGCGGCGTTGGGATGCTAATGAAGCCAGAACCTATTTTTACCGCTGTGGAGTCGCTGCCGATTCTACCCCGAAGAGAAGTAATTTTGATGAGTCCACAGGGTCAAACAATTAATCAACCTCTTTTGAAAGAATTGGCGACAAATTATGACCAGTTAGTAGTTATTTGCGGGCATTACGAAGGAGTGGATGAGAGGGTGCTGCATTTGGTAACTCGTGAAGTATCTTTAGGCGATTTTATTCTGACCGGTGGGGAAATTCCAGCAATGGCTTTGATTAATGGCGTCGTGCGGCTGCTCCCAGGAACCGTGGCCAAAACTGAGTCCCTGATAGCAGAAAGTTTTGAAGAGGGGTTATTGGACTATCCCCAATATACTCGTCCTGCGAATTTTCGCGGTTTGAAAGTGCCTGATGTCTTGCTCAGTGGGAATCATGCCGCGATCGCAAAGTGGCGTTACGAACAACAAATTCAAAAAACCCGCGATCGCCGCCCCGATCTCTTGGAAAAATGGAAAGGGGGAACAGGGAAAGCAGGGGAGCAGGGAGAGAATAATAATTTCTAACTCCTGACAAATGACAAATGACAAATGATAAATGACAAATGACAAAAATTCGTATTGGTAATGGCTACGATATTCACCAACTGGTGAGCGATCGCGCTTTGATTTTAGGTGGAATTCAAATTCCCCATGAACTGGGTTTATTGGGGCATAGTGACGCTGATGTACTTACCCATGCAATTATGGATGCCATGCTTGGCGCATTATCCTTGGGGGATATTGGTCATTATTTTCCTCCTAGCGATCCCAAATGGGCAGGAGCAGATAGTTTAGTACTATTAAATCAAGTACATCAACTGATTCGGGATCAAGGTTGGCAGGTGGGAAATATTGACTCGGTGGTAGTAGCAGAACGTCCTAAATTAAAGCCACATATTCACAATATGCGCGACAAACTAGCGGCAGTTTTAGAATTACAACAAAATCAAATTAGTATCAAAGCTACCACCAACGAAAAATTAGGCCCCGTTGGGCGTGAAGAAGGTATATGTGCTTATGCAGTTGTCTTACTAGTTGCTTCAGAATAACTTTTTTGAGATTTTGATCAAGATATTTCAGACTGCTTAAGATGGAAATAAATTTGAAACTATGAAAGTTTTTAGAAAAATATTTTTGGCAATTAAACGTTTTTGGTTGCCAATAATTCTAACTTCAGCAACAGCACTTACACTTACCGCCTGTAACCCAACTAACTTCAAAAGTGCAGCTGCTCAATTACCACAATTAGTAAGCGCTATTCTCAGCGATCCCAAAACTTTTAATTATCCTCTCAGTCAGGAGTCCCCGAATGTTTTTCCTTTGATTTATGAAGGATTAACTACTGAAAACCCGATAAGTGGGAAAATCGAGCCTTCTTTAGCGGAGTCTTGGGAAATTTCGGATGACAAATTACGGTTTGTTTTTACTCTACGCCAGGGATTAAAATGGTCTGATGGCAAGCCTTTAACAGCCGATGATGTAGTATTTACCTTCAACGATATTTATCTTAACGAAGCGATTCCCGCAGATGCTAGAGATGTGCTACGGATTGGTGAAAGTCGGGCATTGCCAAAGGTACGAAAAATCGATGATCAACGGATTGAATTTACGACTCCAGATCCATTTGCGCCATTTTTGGGAACTCTAGGACTACCAATTTTACCTGCCCATACCCTAGAACCATTTATTAAGACAAAAGACCAAGATGGTAAGCCAATATTTTTGTCTAAATGGGGCGTTGATACTCCTCCAGATCAAATTATCGTTAACGGCCCTTACAAAATAGAGCGCTACGACACCAGTCAGCGTGTAGTGTTCAGGCGCAACCCCTATTACTGGCGAAAAGGGTCAAAAGGAGAATCCCAGCCTTATATTGAAAGGATTGTGTGGCAAATTGTAGAATCAACAGATACCTCCTTGCTACAATTTCGTTCTGGTGGATTAGATACTGTAGGAGTCTCACCAGATTATTTTTCTTTGCTAAAGGTGCAAGAAGAGCAGGGAAATTTCAAAATTTTCAATGGTGGCCCTGCAACTGGTACAACGTTTATTTTGTTCAATTTAAATAAAGGTAAAAGGGATGGAAAACCATTGGTTGATCCAGTCAAGTCGCGTTGGTTTAATACTGTAGAATTTCGGCAAGCAGTAGCCTATGCGATTGACCGACAAACAATGATTAACAATACTTTTCGGGGTTTGGGTAAACCACAAAATTCACCCATTTCCGTGCAAAGCCCTTATTATTTGTCACCAGAAGAAGGTCTAAAAGTTTATAACTACAATATACAAAAGGCGAAGGAACTGCTACTAAAAGCAGGATTCAAATATAACAACAACCAACTAATTGATGATCGAGGAAACCGCGTCCGCTTTTCGTTGCTCACCAATGCTGGTAACAAAATCCGCGAAGCAATTGGATCGCAAATTAAACAAGACCTGAGTAAAATTGGTATTCAAGTCGATTTCACTCCTCTAGCGTGGAATACTTACACAGATAAGCTGTCAAATTCATTAGACTGGGAAGTTTCTATGCTAGGTCTGACTGGTGGTTTAGAACCAAATGATGGAGCTAATGTCTGGTCTCCTGAAGGTGGATTACACATGTTTAATCAGAAACCCCAAGCAGGACAAAAACCAATTCAAGGTTGGGAGGTGGCTCCTTGGGAAGCAGAAATTGCTAAGTTATACATTCAAGGGGCAAGGGAATTAGACCCAGCAAAGCGGAAAGAAATTTATGCCGAAACCCAAAAGATTACCCAAGAAAATTTACCGTTTATTTATCTAGTTAACGCTTTATCAATGTCAGCAGTGCGTAATCGCTTTGAAGGTATTCAATACTCTGCACTTGGTGGCGCATTCTGGAACATTCACGAAATCAAAATAACAAATTAGTTATTAGTCATTGGTCATTAGTCATTACTTGCAGATAAAAATAAATGACAAAGGACAAATGACAAAGGACAAAGGACAAATGACAAATGACCGATGAAAAAACTTTGCGATCGCTCCTCGAAGCGGTTGCTAATGGTAAAGTTACGCCAGATACGGCATTAGACTCACTCAAAGATTTAACTTATGAATCTGTAGGTGAGTTTGCCAAAATTGACCACCATCGCCAGCTAAGAACTGGTTTCCCAGAGGTGATTTGGGGGCCTGGTAAGACTCCCGACCAAATTGCTCAAATTATGGAAGTGATGCGCCTCCGCAACCCGGTGGTGATGGCAACTCGCATTGAACCAATAGTTTATACCACACTGCAATCAAAAGTTAGCGGTTTGCGATATTACGAATCGGCGCGAATTTGTGCGATCGCTCCCCCTACCATCGAACCACAATTTGCAGGTGAAATTGGCATTCTTTCTGCTGGTACTGCCGATTTAGCCGTTGCTGAAGAAGCGGCTGTCACTGCTGAACTTTCTGGTTTTCGGGTACAGCGTCTCTGGGATGTTGGTGTTGCTGGAATTCATCGTTTGCTGAGTAACCGCCACCTGATTGAGTCCGCATCGGTGTTAATTGTCGTGGCGGGGATGGAAGGCGCTTTACCCAGCGTTGTCGCAGGTTTAGCAAGTTGTCCCGTGATTGCCGTACCAACCAGCATTGGTTATGGGGCAAGTTTTGGTGGTTTAGCACCTCTATTGACAATGCTTAACTCTTGTGCTGCGGGAGTAGGCGTAGTAAATATCGATAATGGTTTTGGTGCAGCAGTTTTGGCGGGACAGATTTTGCGGACTGCCGAGAAATTGCGGTTGGCATCAGCTGCATCTTGAGTTAAGACATTGAAGTTACATCCAATATTTCAGTAAATATCAGTAATTAATATGAAGAAGGGCAAAGGGGAAAGGGAACCCCATACTTTAAAGCAAGGGTTTTAAATAAAGACGCTGATTTTTCTCTCTGCGAGAAGCCAAGGGCGAACCCACTACGTGTCTCAAAATCTTCTTTTTTTGTTCGACCTATTTAAAAATAGGAGCTTTGTACCTTGTGGGGAAAAGTTCTTTATTCCTGCCCTTTCCCCTTTCCCTTTCCCCTTTTCCCCTTCTTGGTAAAGAATAAACTGATGCTGAAATTTGCCACCCATAACTTCTTAATCATCAAAGATGAGTAATTACAGCGATTTGACATCTCAGTTACTTTGGCATTTGCCTGTAAATTGGACAGGCCTAGCACAAACAATCACCGATCCAAACGTTATGGGTCAGATTCAAAAAGCTTGGGGCCACTTTATACAAACAGGTCAAGTGTGGGCATTGTTGATTGGTTTAGTCATTGGCTATATGATTCGGAATCTAACTAGCTACGGTTAAATTTAAAAGTTAGGAGTTGAAAGTGAGGAGTGAGAAGTTAGGAGTCAAAAACTCATAACTCCTCACTCTTAACTCTTAACTATCGCCCACTCTTTTCAGAATTTATGACCAAAAAAGAAACTTGGAGCCAGCGGTTTGAATCAGCGTTGCATCCAGCGATCGCTCGTTTTAATGCCAGTATAAGTTTTGATATTGAATTAATCGAATATGACCTCACTGGTTCTCAAGCTCATGCCAAAATGCTTGCTCACACGGGCATCATCTCCCCAGAAGAAGGAGAGCAACTGGTTGCAGGTTTAGAACAAATTCGCCAGGAGTACCGCCAAGGTAAATTTCAGCCTGGTGTCGATGCTGAAGATGTGCATTTTGCAGTTGAACGCCGACTGACAGAAATTGTTGGCGATGTAGGTAAAAAGGTGCATACAGCGCGATCGCGTAATGACCAAGTTGGAACCGATACCAGACTCTATCTCCGCGACCAAATCCAACAAATCAAAAGCCAATTACGAGAATTTCAAGGTGTTTTACTAGATATAGCTGAAAAAAACGTTGAAACTCTGATTCCTGGCTATACCCACCTCCAACGCGCCCAACCCGTGAGTTTAGCTCATCACCTCTTGGCATACTTTCAAATGGCGCAACGTGACTGGGAACGACTAGAAGACGTTTCTCGCCGCGTGAATATTTCACCTTTGGGATGTGGTGCTTTAGCAGGAACTACTTTCCCCATTGATCGCCACTACACAGCCAAACTCTTGAATTTTGACGATATTTATGCTAACAGCCTCGATGGAGTGAGCGATCGCGATTTTGCGATCGAATTTTTGTGTGCTGCTAGCTTGATTATGGTTCACCTCAGCCGCCTTGCAGAAGAAGTCATTCTTTGGTCATCTGAAGAATTTCGCTTTGTTACTCTCAAAGATAGCTGTGCTACGGGTTCCAGTATCATGCCCCAAAAGAAAAACCCCGATGTACCAGAATTGGTACGGGGGAAAACGGGACGTGTATTCGGTCATCTCCAGGCGATGTTAGTGATTATGAAGGGGCTACCCCTGGCATATAACAAAGACTTACAAGAAGATAAAGAAGGTCTATTTGATAGCGTTAACACAGTCAAAGCCTCTCTAGAAGCGATGACGATTTTGCTCAGGGAAGGCTTAGAATTTCGTACCCAGCGGTTAGCATCAGCGGTAGCGGAAGATTTTTCTAATGCTACCGATGTAGCAGACTATCTGGCAGCACGGGGTGTTCCTTTTCGAGAAGCTTACAACCTTGTGGGTAAGGTGGTAAAAACTAGTATTGCCGCAGGTAAACTCCTAAAAGATTTGAAATTGGAAGAGTGGCAACAACTACATCCAGCATTTGCAGCAGATATTTATGAGGCAATTTCTCCCCGTCAAGTTGTTGCTGCGCGTAACAGTTATGGAGGCACTGGCTTTGCACAGGTAAACAAAGCACTAATAACCGCTCGCGGTCAAATTGCTCAATAGAGAGAGTTGGGAAGTGAGAATTGGCGGGGAGATAAGGGAAATAAGGGAATTATTGAATAAATCTCTCCCTTGTCTTTTCTCTGTACCCAATGCCCTTCAGGAGTGCTGTGAGCGGAAGCGGGGCGTTTAGCCCGTGCTGAGTGCTGAGTTGTGAATCTCACTTATTTACTGGGAACTCGGAACTGTTTCGCCCAATGCCCCAATCCCCAATAAATAAGGGCGTACAAATAAATGTGCGCCCTAAAAGGCAAATAATCCAAACAATAAGGATTTAGGCAAGCAGCTTATTCAGTGTCAGCTGCTGCTGCGCCTTCTTCTTCCTCACTCTTTGGTGGTCTTTGTTGGAACCTTCTCTGCATTCTTCCTGTCGTAGTCCGTTTACGAAACTTTCTGGCATACGCCTGGTTACGTAGCGCCTTTTCTTTTTTCGGGTTACGGCGCTTGGCCATGTTCACCTCTATTAATAAACAACAAAAAAGTAGTAACTAGGCATCACTTAGGCAATATTAGCTACCAATGTTATTGATATACTTTTAGCCTAGTGCAGCAATAAATACGCTTTAAACAGTGTACTAGTCTATCGCATTATACCTTACTTTGTCAATAGAAATTATAAATTATCCCTGCCAGCAAGACGAAAAATATCTTTTCTTAGATTACAATCTATCAAATAGATTGTAAATTACCTCATTAGTTGTTGTTGAAAGAAACCAATATTATCAACAAATCATTCAGGGGGCATAAGTAGGTTGAAACATAGAGTCTAATATTTGATTTAGTGGTCTTTAATTAATTGTAGGTTTGAAACCCTACTTAATTGGTTCTTATAAATTCAGAATCCATAATTTTTGATTTTGACTTATTATGGATATTATTTATTTTAATGTGTTCTAAAAATCTATTATTAACAGCTAGTTTCAGCAGCACTAATGCTAGCTATAAACTGAAATTTTACCTGGTTAAAAAAATATTATGTATATATAAACACAGTGCTTGTATTGAAACTTGATGTTAGAATTGATAATATTCTACGTAAATCGTGAGAATAAAATCTCAAACCACAAACATTTTTGTATAAAACAAAACTCAACAAAATT
>NZ_JAVRCI010000091.1:0-25895 GCF_034530835.1 Nostoc sp. DedQUE12b
AGCCCATGCATTAACAAGGCGGCCACCGCATTAACAATACAAGCCCATGCATTAACATTGTTGTGTATTGCCAATTTAATTCGGTACGAATTAATGAAATGCTGTACTAAGATACTTTTGGTTGCTGCCATAGGATGAGTTTCAATTCAGAGCAGTAGTAAGCCTCATCACTGATTTGGTGTTCGTGGTCAGCTATCCAATCATAAATTTGTGTTGCTTTTGCTAATGCTACTTTTTCTGAACGATAAAGCTGAGGAGTAGGGCAGTAAGCTTGGCCATTGATGTGTATAGCTGCAATCTGCCAATAATCGCTCTCTGGTACAACTTCTAAAAACCCGTTACTGTAAGACTGGATTATTCCTATATTCATCTACAACCATCAAACTTTTTAACATTGGCCACAACAAAGCCGATACCAGCCAATTCAAGCGAGTCAAAGCTGGAATCACCAGGGAATGCGATCGCAACCCCTGCTAATGATTTTGGGTTCGTAGTCAATGGAAATCTGAATTATTGGTCACTTTTTTAGCTTGATTCCGTTATTGGCAAGAATAATGGCACAAGGGACTGGTCGGCGCGGCTACATTGGGATTGCCCAAACTCAGAGTGTAGCTGGATAGATGATAATCTGTAGAGCGAACCAGCAATTCGCAGTACTCACTCAAAATAACCTAACAAAAGGAGTAAATTTATGATGTCTCGTTTGCTAACAGCATTCCGGCAGCGATTCTTGCGGAGTATCGCTTTTGCAATACTTTTAACTTTAATTAGTAGTTTAATACTTCCTGGGCCTAGTTGGGCTGCTTCTAGCTTGGGAGTTGATAATGGTCATCTTAGTTCTTGTCCGGCTTCAGACAACTGTGTTGTCAGTCAAAACGCAGATGAAAAACACGCCATCGACCCGATTCCTTATCATGTAGACCGCAATGCAGCTAGAGAAATCTTACTAAAAGTTATCGGTGTTGTTCCCCGTACAGAAATTGTAGAACAAACCGATAATTACATTCACGCTCTTTCTAAAAGCCGCATCTTCAAATTTGTTGATGATGTAGAATTTTATTTACCTCCTAATGAGTCAGTAATTCATCTGCGCTCGGCATCTCGCGTGGGAGAGTCGGATCTCGGTGTCAACCGCAGACGAGTCGAGCAAATTCGTTTGGCTCTACGCGATTTAAACATTTGATGTCGCTATTTGTTCTCATTTAACTGGATAGAGGTGCGATCGCAATACCATTTAAAAATTTATACTTAGTGGTGAAATGTCAGACTATCTGCAATGATTGTGCTTTCCATGCCTTAGTAGAAGAAGCGATAACGTGCATTCACCCTGACGAAGTTGGGGTTAATTGTTCTACCGTCGTTTTCTGCAATTCATTTGAGCCAGCACTGATAATTGACAGTCCTTGCGTGACATACGGCAATGATGAAAAATAACGTCAATTGCATAGGCAAGATTATGCTTTATTCTTGTGCATTACCTCCCAGAACACAAAGCGCGATCGCTTTTCATTACTTTCTGGTTAGTCTGCAAATAATCATGTAGCAAATCGCAACCCCGCGCCAGTAATTTATCCAGTTCGATGTCTGCTAAATCTCGGAAAATTACTGTGCCATTGCCACTACCCGCAGCCAGAGTCTTGCCGTCATGGCTGAAACTGACGCTGGTTAACTCATCTTTATCGCCTTTCAAAGCAATCAGCAATGTCCCTTCTCGGTTCCAAATCCTCACCTTGTCATCACTGCTAGCTGCCAGAGTCTTGCCATCGGGGCTAAAACTGACACTGATAAAACTATCGCCATCACCCGTGAGATTATCTAGCAAATTACCGTCTCGATTCCAAATCTTCACTGTGCTATCAATACTCACTGAGGCAATGCTTTTACTATCAGGCGACCAAGCAACCCCATTTACCCGGCGGCTGTGGCTAGTTAAAGTGTATAGTAGTTTACCCTCTAGACTCCAGATTTTCACGGTTTTGTCATCACTGGCAGAGGCTAGCAACTTTCCATCTGGACTAAAGCTTACCCAATTCACCGCTTCTTGATGTCCCTGCAAGGTGTTAAGTAGTTTACCGTTGCGATTCCAAAGTTTTACTGTTTTATCTTTACTAGCCGAGGCAATTACTTGACTATCAGGCGACCAAGCTACACTCAAGATGGCGTCATTATGACTCTGTAAGGTGTTGAGCAGTTGACCGTCACCACTCCAAAGTTTTACTGTTTTATCTTTACTAGCTGAGGCAATTACTTGACCATCGGGCGACCAGGCTACACCCCAAACTTGACCCTGATGTCCCGTTAATATGCGGATTAGCTTGCCATTACGACTGAAAAGTTTTACAGTTTTGTCTCGGCTTGCTGCTGCCAAGGTGCTATCGTCTGGACTAAAACTGATGCTAGTTACCCAGTCATCATTATCAGCTTTCGGCTTTTGCAATAACACATTGTCCCAATGCCAAAGTTTAATAGTTTTGTCCCGACTGGCGGAAGCAAGGGTGCGACCGTCTGGGCTGAAGCTGACACTGTTAACCCAATTATTATGTCCCTTCAGGGTTCCCAGCAGCATACCTCCAGAACTCCAGAGTTTGATTGTCTCATCAGTACTTGCGGAAGCGTAGGCGTAGCCCGCCGTAGGCATCGCGTTACCATCGCGGCTAAAACTGACGCTGGTAACTCCAGCACTATGACCTGATAAGGTTCGCAGTAGCTTCCCCTCGATATTCCACAGCTTGATTGTCTGGTCTAAACTAGCAGAAGCAATTATTTTCCCATCCGGCGACCAAGCCACACTTTTGACTGCATCCTCATGTCCCTGTAAGGTTTTGAGCAGCTTACCATCGCGACTCCATAGTTTCGCCGTTTTATCAGCACTCCCAGAAGCTAAGGTTTGACCATCATTTGACCAAGCGACACTTAAGACTGCACCATCATGTAAGAGCAAGGTTTTGAGCAACTTACCATCGCGATTCCACAGTTTTACTGTTTTGTCTGTACTCGCTGAAGCAATAATCTGGCCATCTGGACTGAAACTAACACTATTCACCACACCCTGATGACCTAATAAGGTAGCAAGCAGTTCACCCTCTCGACTCCAAAGTTTTATCGTCTTGTCTTGGCTGGCGGAAGCAATGATTTGACTATCTGGGCTGAAACTGACGCTATTAACTACATCCTCATGTCCCGACAAGGTTTTGACTAAGCTACCATCGGGAAGCCAGAGTTTAATTGTAGTATCTGCACTAGCTGAGGCAATTAAAGAGCGATCGCTGCTAAATGTAGCACTATTTACCCCAGATATATGCCCATCCAAACGGTTATATTCTCTTACCCCTGAAACTGCTTGATAAAGTGCCGTCTGTACTTGCTCTCTTGTATAGGAATCTACCCAGACTGTTTGTTGTAATTTTCTCCCTGCCTTTAAAGCTTCTTTTAAAGCATCAATACCTTTTTGCGAGGCAAAGAGGGCTTCACTGGATGCGCTGAGGGTTTTAATTTCGCTATCCACCGCTGTCACTATGGAAACACTTAATCCCAAAATGGCGAGAACAGAAGCGGTTAGGGCAATTTTCAGCGAACGATTTAATTGAGCTTCACTAAGTCTTTGTTTCTTTTGACTTTCTGCAAGTTTAGCTGTTAACTCTTTTTCTTTAAGTTCAGCTCGTAATTGTTCAATTTCTAACTGACTTAATTCTTCTCGCTTGTGTAATTCTCGCAATTCTGTTAATAAGTCTAATCCCTGTTGCGGATGAGAATCTACCAATTTAGAACGCTGGTTATTTTGACTAAGTTCGCTCTTAAGTCGCTCAATCTCAGCTTTACTTTGTTCTACTTTATAGCGCAACTGATTTAGTTGTACCTGTAAGCTCGATTCTTGTTGTTGCAGGTAGCGAATCAAGTCTACTAAATAATCGTGAATCAGTTGATAGCGTTCTGGTACATCAGGAAAGAGAACGACTAAACCGGAGCTAACTAAAATTTCTAAGACTAACTCTAATTTTTCAGCATCTTCTAACTCTGCTAGCTGGGACGCTAACTCAGCACGAGTTTTAAAAGGTCGGTTGTTGCTTTCATCTGTTAATAAGTATAAGACAAGTAAGGCGGCTCGTTCATTTTCTGGGCCGCAGTCTTTGATCAGTTCCTTAATATATCTTTCGATCAGTTTGTTCGGTCTATATGGTTGATATTCTTCTAGTGTAGTGATGCGCTCATCTTGAATTTGCGCTCCGACAACTTGTAATTCAATGGGGCGGACTTCTCCAAATTCTGTGGATAAATCTTCAATTAAAGCGTCAATTAAAGCGGGTTCTAAATTAAACTGCGATCGCTCCGTCAATTTTCGGATAATTGCTTTCGCATATTCAGGCGAAAAATTATTTAACTGGTAACGAATATGCTTGTCGAGAACATTATTATTAATCGCTTCCAGTGCCGAGAGATGTTTAAAATCTAATAACCGATGTAAATAATCTTCTCGCAAGGAAAGGATAACTTTGACAAAGGGTATTTTGAGGCAGTCACTAATAAATTTATCAAACTCTTGTTTTTGATTGCGATCGCTATAACCAAAGAAAAATTCTTCAAACTGGTCAAAAATTAAAACTGTAAGCAAATGGCGATCGGCATTTTCTTGGAGTTGCTGTAAAATTCCACCAATGGTAAACGGTGTGTCAGAGTAAGGTAAAGGCTCCGATTCAATGCCTGCTTCTAGCTGAATATCAGCGTAAATCGCTAGGGATGCATCACTAGACATCGCCTCACTTAAAGATTTACCTAATTCCCGTGCCCAATCGGTATAAACTTGCAGTACCACAGGCACGGCTATTTGATCGCCAAGGGCTCGATTTTGCAGCGCTGGAACTAAACCCGCCGTTACGGTAGAACTCTTACCCACCCCTGATTGACCGTGAATCACCGTCAGCTTTTGATCGGCGCGGCTAATTCTGCCAATTAAGTTATTAATATCACGCTCTCGACCAGAAGCCGCAATTTCTAAAGCAACGCTACTACTTCCAGAAGGTAACATTAATGCTGGGTTTGTCGCCTGTCTTTGAGGTTGCAAGCGCCCTGCACCAATAAAAGCCCGAAAACCATACTGCTGCTCAACAGAACGCCGTTTCTGTCGAATGTAATAGGCTTCTAAATATCGCCCTTCTTCAAAGTAGAGCGATCGCAGTCTCCGCAATAAGCGAATATACCGATGGGCATCGTATTGATGGGCACTGCTTTCTAAGGCTGCTGGTAGTTCTTTTGTCGCCTTATCTAAGTATTCACGAGCGACTTCTAGCTCACCGACATTTCGCTGTGCTTTCGCCAAAACTAAATAGTAAATCTGCGCCAATAATAATGGAAATAAGCAGTTATAAGGGTCGTTCTGCTTTTGCGCCTCACCTAATTTCAGCAGTGATACGTGTGCTAAGATACTCGCCTGTACCCACCGCGACTGCTGCACGGCTACTTGCGCCAGAAAACCGTAGTCACAAGCTAATTGGATTTGACTACCATAAGTTTGATGTAACTCCAGAGATTTTTGAGCAACAGTCTGCAATTCTTCCCACTCTTGCAGATATTGCAAAATCTCAGCGAGTTGATTAATAAATCCAGCAACTATATCTAAACGCCCAGCCACCTGCAAAATATTCAAGCACTGCTGAAAATAAGATTTAGCGGTGTACCAATGACGGCGGTTTTCTATTTGATTTTGCTCTGCAAAACGGCAATAACACAACCCAATATAAAACAGCAAGATTCCCTGTCGCAAAAGTAGGGTAGATGGACGAGATGGAGGAGATGGAGAAGAAAATACTTCTTTATCCCCCTGATTTCCCTCTACTTCCCCTGCTCCCCCGGTTACTGAGCGTAGTCGAAGTATGCCCCTTTGCTCCCCTGCTTCTTCTTTCTCTACTAACTTTTGCCAAACTTGCAAGCTTTGCTGAAAATGGCTTAAACCTGTGTTGATGCGATCGCTAATATAATTATCCAGACCAAAAACAAATTCTAAACTAGCGTGTAGTTCTGGCTCTAAGGTAATACCACGATTGTGCAACTCTCTAATGGCAAAGTGCAATTCATAACTATGTTCCCAGACTTGCTCGACAGTGGAATAATGCTTTGCAACTTGAGGAGGTTGGTGTTGTGCAGCATTGTTTGGCAACACTGTGGCAAATAAAGAGTCAGTTTCCTGTTGCAGAAATTGCAGCAGTGATTGAGTCGTCATTTCAAACCGAATCGGTGTAGCCGCCCAACTAGCAAAATCTGGTGCTAAACGCGCTACCTTTTGCAACACTTCGTCATTCACCCATACAATCATCGGAAATGGGTGGCGTTTGCGAAATTCATCTCGAATATGATTAATAGACCTCAAGAAATCGTCGAGTCCATCTACTGACTCTAAACCCAAAATCATCAACGCCGATGGCGGATTAGCTTCGGTTAGCAGTTGTAAATGAATACTTGTATAAAGACTTCTGGCATTATGCGGTAAGATTACCTTTTGAATGTGGTGTACTCCTGAAGAGATTTCTTCGAGTCGTTGCAGCATAAGTTCTTGCAAAACTCGATAATTGCAGCACACCAAAACCAGGGAGAATTGACCGCTAGAAAGGGTAATTGCTCTCCCCAAACTCCGTAAAGCACGCTCATTAGCTGCTCTGATATCTACTTGTGCGTGTCGTTCAACCATGATTTAAACTTTTCCGTCTCTGCTAAAACTGGGTTGACGGCAAACCAAGCTCCCTGATGATCGCGGTATTCAAATACAAATAGACTTCGCAAGAGGGTGTGGTATTCTATATCACCTCTAACTCGTTGCTGTTGCACCACCTGAAAGATTAATTCCCACTCATGGGGGTCGATAGCGTTGGCTCGGTAATCCCGTTGTCTTTGAATTACCAATTCGACACATTCCCGCTCGAAGGGTGGATCTTGTTCTCGCAAACAGTCAAACAGTAAACCTAGTAAGTCGCGGACATGACCACCACTCATTAGGCACAATCGATCTAAGGTTTCTAAACTATCAAACACCTCTGTAATTAAGCCTAACCGATCGCTAGGTAAAATGTCTGGAAAACCTCTAGCTAGAACCATTTGCCGCATCATTGATAGCCCTTGGGGAAAAATCTCGCCAGAGCGCAAACGCACAGGTATCATCGGTAACATTTTTGGGGCAACTCCACCCCCCAAACGATGCTGAAGTTCGGCGCTATCGTTGGAGAAAGTCAGAGCTAAAGGAATCGTATAGACTACATGACAATTCAGTTTGCGTAACTGTTCGCCACGCTGAATAAATAAGTATTCTGGCAGCGATCGCCCCGATGGTAAAGGTCTAATTGCAACTCGATCCAAGTTATCAACAATTACCACCAATCCTTTTTTACCCCTGGTTTTGAGTTCTTTGTTGGCAGGTTCTAGTAATTCTTGATTAATTGACTGTAAAATATTTGCGGTTCGTGGTTCTAGATAATCTCTTAACCGCCGCCGCAATTGGGGACTTTCTTTTGTTTTAGCTGTAATTTTGGCAATCCCTACAGACAACTCTGCTTCTACCCCAACGTCAATTGGCGTCTGCAAGAAATCCACAACTTCACCAAACAACTTGGTAAAGTAGCGAGGTTTGAGCCTAATTTTCATCGCTTCTAGGCTTTCACTTACCTGCCCAGCGATCGCTAACAAAATATCAGTCACATCCACATCGGCCATTTCTAAGACATGGGTAGACTCAAAGTAAACTACATGAAATTGCTGCACTTCTAATTCAGCTTTGAGGCGCAACAACTCCGTTGATTTTCCACAGCCCAAATGTCCGGTAAATAGTTGACAGGTTGGTGTATCCGGCGATATTTTAGCAATCGTGCGCTGCAAAGCTTCGATAATTTTGCCACCCCGCACCGCAGCAAAATCGATATAGTACCTGCGATCGCTAACGTTTCCTATAATTAGAGGTCTGCTCGGATTGCAAGCCTGATAAAATCTTTCTAAATCTAGGAGCATAACTAATCAAGTTCACTCAGGAATGGGGATGCAAAAATTTACTAAATAAATATATTGATTTTAGGTAGTTTATGCCTTATTCTAATCAAACTATTAACTAAACTAGCAGCATTCAGGATAATTGATTATATCTATGTTCGATATAGCACATATTTATGGTGATGTCTTAGTTAAAGTAAGCAAAAATACTACTATAAGTACAAATAGCGAAAATATCTAAAATTAAATAAGGTACTCTTATGAATACTAAAAATATCCAACATAAAAAAAGGTACTGTTAAGTACAATTTTGTCGTTCTCTTGAACTCATCATCAGCTTGATTTGTTAACAAGCTTTCGTTAATTTTACAAAAAAATAATCTACAATCCTTATAGCATATCGCTTTTAATAAAAACGCTGGTTAAGTCAACTTGAGTTCAGAGTCACTTTTTAACTAGATTTTGCTTCTCGTTCTGAAATCAGCACGATTTTATTGATGAAAATCATGATTTTGTTGATGAAAATATGATTTTGTTGATGAAAACTATAATTTTGTGAATGAAAATCATGATTTTGTTATGAAAATCATGATTTTGTTAATGACAGCCTTTGCATTCAGAGTGACGACCTCTGAAGTATTGACAACCAGTAATCTAAAGCCCCATTGAGTATAAAATTATCTTGTCATGTAGCCGATCGGGCAAAATATGCTTGATCAGCGCTCCAATTTTGGCATCCTGTCCAACAAGATAGCGTGTCTTGGGTTTTTTTGCAGTCAGCGCATGGACAACAACTTGAGCCACAATATCCGCAGAAATTCCCTTAGATGCGATCGTCTGCATTTTCTGGCGGACAATATTCATTGCTTGTCCGTAGAGATGTTGTGCCGTTTCGGGTAGATCCTGCTGTGCTACTTCAGATTGACTTAGGGACTTGTCCCAAATTGGGGTAGCAATAGAACCAGGTTCAACAATTGAAACCGAGATTCCCCAAGGTCGTAACTCCATCCGCATCACATCAGTGAGTGCTTCCAAAGCAAATTTAGAAGCATTATAAGCACCCAAAAACGGTGTAGGACTCCTACCAGCAATGGAACCCATATTGATAATTCGACCCCGACTTTGGCGTAAAAGACCAAGAAATGCTTGTGTCACAGCTAATTGTCCGGTGACATTAACCTGCATCTGGTGTTGAAATTCAGCGATCGCTAATAATTCTAACGGCCCAGGAACAGCAATTCCGGCATTATTCACTAAACCTAAAATCCCCGCACCACCAACTGCATTTGTTACCGTATCAACCGCAGCTGCGATCGATTCAGCATCAGTAACATCTAAAAAAATTGGAATCAGCCTTTGTGACCCTTTCTGTTTAAGTGTCTGAGCGTCAACATCTTGACGTACTCCAGCAAAAACAGAGAAGCCCAATTGGTCTAAAAGCAAAGCACACGCTTGACCAATTCCTGTTGAGGCTCCTGTAACCACTACTGTACGTTGATTTTCTACAACCATTAATTTTCTTTGATGATGGGGCTGCCGTAATTACGAATTACGAATTAGTATCAATAGACCTGACTTGAAAATAAGGCAGGAGGCAGCTGTGCAGGAGGCAGCTATGCTGGAGGAAAAGACATTTTCATTGCTCCTTGTGAGCGCAGCTCATGGAGTCTTTTGCAAAAGTGACTTTTGCTTTCCGGTTGGGGAAAGGGTAAGAAGAAATTCCATCCCTTTCCCCTTTACCCCTTACCCTTTCCCCTACTTCTGCAAGCAGTCTAATCTTTACAAGTGCCAGCACGAAGGCAATCTTCGGCTTGGTCATCTCTAGCCGATATTTGCCACGGCAAGATGCGTAATTGAGCTTTTGTACTGTAAGCAATTACAGCAGCTATTGTGGGATACTGGTTTTTAACAATTGTCACGTCACTACTAGAAGTATTGCCTAGCTCAACATTGTAAAAATAAACAGGCAATGCCATGAGGGCAATGCAAATTATCCGGTTCATACCCAACCTCAGTTAACAATTTCCGATTACCATCTGTATAGATGCCACCTTGACGAACCGGATTTTTAAAACTGAGTATTAAATGTTGATATTGTGCTAATTTACTCAGTGCAGTGGTCTGTCAAGTTTAAATTGATGGGTAAGCCAGTTCGTAGTCAGGACTTTAGTCCTTCATTTTCTAAACACTGAAGTGCTTACTTACAAACTCATCAGAATTAATCGGACAGACTACTACCCGCAGAGACATGATTTATAATTTATCGGTTCCAGCCTTTTTTATTTTAGGTTAGGCATTGCCTACAAGATGTCTTCCTGGTAACTTATGCAGATGCAAGCCCAAAAAACAGGACAAAAAACCCACAGTACCCAAAAACATATCTTAGTAGCTGCATTCCCCAGATAAAATAATGAAGAGTGCTGAGTCACCAAAATGGTCGATGACCGACAAAAAAGATACAAACCCATAAATAAATTTAGGGGATTGTTAATTTTGAATTTTGAATTTTAAATTCGGAGCGAAGCGACGTGACGCCTTCACAAGACGTAGATACTGTAAACGTTCCTAACCTCGACCCAGAAGGATATGGCAACTCAGACACCGATCCTCTTGATGAGTTGCCTGGTGAAGTCGAAATGTCCCTTTTCGACCATCTAGAAGAGTTGCGACAGCGCATTTTCTATTCGTTGATTGCCGTAGCGGTGGGCATTATTGGCTGTTTCTTTGCCGTTAAGCCGATTGTCCAGTTACTTGAGGTTCCAGCACAAGGAGTAAAATTTCTCCAACTTGCACCTGGAGAATATTTCTTTGTCTCCCTGAAAGTTGCCGCCTACACTGGCATCGTACTTACTAGTCCTTTCATTCTTTACCAGATTATCCAGTTTGTACTTCCAGGACTGACTCGCCGGGAACGCCGTTTGCTGGGGCCTGTGGTTTTGGGTTCGAGTGTACTGTTTGGAGCAGGTTTAGTATTTGCCTATTTACTTCTTATCCCCGCAGCCTTGAAATTTTTCATTAGCTACGGAGCAGATGTAGTTGAACAACTTTGGTCAATTGATAAATATTTTGAATTTGTGCTGCTATTGTTATTCAGCACAGGTTTAGCATTTCAAATTCCCATCATCCAACTGTTGCTCGGTAATTTGAACATTGTCTCGTCAGAACGGATGATTTCTGGTTGGCGTTACGTGATTATGGGAGCAGTGGTTTTAGGAGCCGTCCTGACGCCTTCTACTGACCCCTTGACTCAAAGTCTCTTAGCAGGAGCAGTTTTAGCGCTTTATTTCGGTGGTGTTGGACTGGTGAAGCTCACGGGGAAATGACATTTGAAATCGATAAAAAGATTTTCAATCTTAGTTTGTGAGCAAATCTTTATCCAAGCCCTAATGATTCGTAATTCGTAATTAAACTGATAGCGCAGCATTAGCGATTACTTGAGCGTCGGGTCAAAGTCCCCGAATTTTAAAGATTGCACCGTTATGGGCAGATGAAGTCTAAATGTTTATCCATAACGTAATTACGAATTACGAATGTTAATGTATGCCAGAGATCATAGTTAGGTAACTATTTATCAAATAGAGTTAACTATCTTTCCTTAACTCAAATAGACTTTTCCCATTAGCAAGAGGCAAGGCATAAGCTATCTCACCTAGCTCGTCTCTCTCTGTGCCAAAAAACGTAGCTCGATGTTCAGGAGTGATTAGCAACTGAGTTGTTTTAGGAGTTGATACTAAACTAATGGATATCTCGACATAACCCCGCAACTCAAAATTTGCTTCTTCTCGAAGTGTTTTATTAGTAGCATCCGGTTGCAGAATAAATAAGCCTGTATCATTAGCATTGAGGGGAAATGTAAAGCGTGACTTTTTTATCTCTCCTTTAGGGTCAACAGAGTCAAAATCACTGCTTACAGGGCCATCTATACCAGTGGTATCTAGACGAGTGAGAATTTTGTCAGGCTCTAGTCCGGGCGTTCTGGTTGTAACTACAAGGGCCAGAGATACAAGTTCATTAGTGACATTAGCAATCGTCAGGAAATAGCCCTGGAGAACTGTTCTCGCTAGTGGGCTAAGTTCAGGTCTTGTACTTGTAATGCTCTTTGGAAGTTGAGGCTTAAGAAGAATTTCAAATGTTGAGATAAAAGCCATTTGTTTTTTCCTTGAAAACGTGTATTTTTTCTTACCTTGCCAATAGGTAAAAGGATTATACAGGGCATTATGGTATTTTTGAATAGAAAATACTATAAAATACTCAGAAATTTATTAATGTTAATGCAATAATCGGTCACAATATCCATTCCGAAGAACGTTCGCCCAAATCTAGAGGGATGCTAACAGCTTTGCCAAGCCGGGGGCGATCGCGTGTTTGGGCAATAAAAGTTTGTACCTGTGTTGATCCACCCAAGGCATGAAGATAATTGGCAATGGTATCGAGATGTTCTTGGTACTCCGCCTCGCTCAAGGGAAAAGAAGCTTGCTCTAGATATTTCCACATTACTTGCAAAAATATCTTTCCCTGTGCCCGTCGAAACTGGACATCGTAAGAATATCCCCACTTATCAAGCAACATCTGGCGTAATTCCTGTCCTGTCATAGCTTTTCTCAATCAGATTTTACATTTAGTTATGATGTTAAGTTCCGTGACTCCAGTATGATAAGGATATAAAGAAATGTAATGCTAACAGAAAAGATGCTTTTTATATCTTGGAACAAAGAAGTATGGCATCGTTGTGAGCGCTAGCATTTCGACTTAGACAAGAGTTGCTCAAGTACTAGTACTTTTGTCAAAATGCTTAACAAAATACACAAAGAGCGCGTAGATTATGGCTCAATTTTCTGAATCAGCAGACGTGCCCGATATGGGGCGTCGTCAGTTCATGAATCTGCTCACTTTTGGGACTGTCACTGGAGTAGCTCTGGGTGCATTGTATCCCGTTGTCAAGTACTTTATTCCACCAGCAGCAGGTGGCGCTGGTGGCGGTACAACAGCAAAAGACGAGCTAGGTAACGATGTTAGCGTCACTAAATTTCTCGAAAACCGGAATGCAGGCGATCGCAACCTAGTCCAAGGACTAAAGGGAGATCCTACCTATATTGTGGTAGACAGCAAAGAGGCGATCAAAGATTACGGCATTAACGCCATCTGCACCCACTTAGGTTGTGTCGTCCCTTGGAACGTTGCTGAGAACAAATTCAAGTGTCCTTGTCATGGTTCCCAGTATGACGAAACTGGTAAAGTTGTTCGGGGCCCAGCACCTCTGTCTTTGGCTTTAGCCCATACCAGCGTCAACGACGACAAAATCGTTTTAACCCCTTGGACTGAAACCGACTTCCGCACAGGTGATGCACCTTGGTGGGGTTAATCAGTGCTGAGTTATGAGTGCTGAGTGCTGAGGGAGTGAAGAAGCAGAGGGGCAGAGGGGCAGAGGGGCAGAGGAGATAATAGTAACTCCTAAATCCTAACTCAGCACGGGCTAAACGCCCCGCTTCCGCTTCCGCTAACAGCACTCAGCACTAAGTACTCAGTACTCCTAATGACCAATGACTAATGACTAATGCAATTGTCGCCCTTATAGAGATGAGAAATGTTTTCCTAACAGCGAGGTTAACTCGCAGTGCTAGAGCGATTGTAAAAACATTGCTCATAGCGATCGCTACTGTGACATTTTACTTCACCAGCGATCTAGCCCTTCCCCAATCAGCTGCCGCCTATCCCTTTTGGGCACAGCAAACCTATCCCGAAACTCCCCGCGAACCAACAGGGCGAATTGTTTGTGCTAACTGTCACCTAGCCGCCAAGGTTACAGAAGTGGAAGTTCCCCAATCGGTGCTACCTGACACTGTATTCAAAGCTGTGGTGAAAATCCCCTACGATCTAAGCGCCCAGCAAGTTGGTGCTGATGGTTCTAAAGTTGGCTTGAACGTCGGTGCAGTACTGATGCTACCCGAAGGCTTTAAGATTGCTCCTGAAGACCGTCTTTCCGAAGAACTTAAAGAAGAAGTTGGCGACACTTTCTACCAACCCTACAGCGAAGACAAAGATAACGTCGTCATCGTCGGCCCTTTACCCGGTGAACAGTATCAGGAAATCGTCTTCCCAGTTCTTTCTCCCAACCCTGCAACCGACAAAAACATCCACTTCGGTAAATATTCAGTTCACGTAGGTGGTAATCGGGGACGCGGACAAGTTTATCCCACAGGCGAAAAGAGCAATAACGCTGTTTACAACGCTTCCGCTACTGGCACAATTACTAAGATTGCCAAAGAGGAAGATGGAGACGGTAACGTTAAATATCTAGTTAACATCCAACCGGAATCGGGTGATGTTGTCGTTGATACGATTCCTTTAGGGCCAGACCTGCTTGTTTCCGAAGGGCAAGCAGTTAAGACTGGTGATGCTTTGACCAGCAACCCGAACGTCGGTGGATTCGGTCAAACAGATGCAGAAATCGTATTGCAAGACGCTTCCAGAGTCAAATGGATGATTGCGTTCATCGCTCTTGTCATGTTGGCTCAAGTTATGCTCGTGCTGAAGAAGAAGCAGGTTGAGAAAGTTCAAGCTGCTGAAATGAATTTCTAAATTCTTTGCTAAATCATTATTTGTAGGACAGGCAAGATGCCTGTCTTTTTTTATATGTTATGCTTCCAAGTCTGCATATAACACTCAAAGGTTAATATTGGAACTTAGACAAAGAACACCAATAAAAAAGCCTCAAACCTATATACAGAGAGACCTTAACATCGTTTTGCTTGGTTTCTTGATATATCTGGGTTTGAGCCATTTTTGAGCATTTGGTGTATTTACCTTACCCTGCATGGGTTTGAGCTTGTTTATTCCTCAAAGATGTTTAAGTCTCGATATGCAATTTGCTTTAAAAGTGTATCTACTTAATCAAAAATTATTATATTAACTTCTAGTCTTTTTTTAGGGAATCTGTTATAGTTTAGTTGTAAGTTATAACAGTTGTTATAACACAACGTAACTTCTCACATCAAATTTGTAGTGTCTAGGTATTATATTTAAATGCCTAGTATCTTCCTACTTAGGAATTAGCTCATGGCTGTAAAAAGTTATCCCGTAACTCATGCAAAGGTAGGAAATCAAGATGGGTTTCGCTTACCTCGCGCATTCTCTAAGGATTATCCCCATTTAGCTAATGCTTCAGGCCATATTGAAGTGCTATCTGATAACACGTTCTTAGTTAGATTAGAAACTGATAATGTTGATGAAGCTGATGGAGACGAGGGCATAATGATGAGCCTTTTTCTTGACTTTCTCATGAAGGATGCTATGCAAAATCCTTCTCAACTCGTTCCTTATACCCAAGAAATGAGCGATGAAATGGATGATTTACTGGCTGATGTAGTTATAGATTAATGGCTGCATTTACTTGTAATGGTTGGCAGATTTTTTTCTACCCATTGTTTAACGAACAATGGGTAGAATTGCGTAATAGGGTTCGTTTTTTAAAAAATGAGTTACCTAAAGAAGAATTTATTACACATTCAGATGTCAAATTCTTAAAAGCATTGAATATTGGGATTAAAGAAAAAATTCCTCAAGACCCTTTTGCTAGTCATTTTGCTTTGCAAAAACCTTTGCAAAAGTATAGCCGTCTCAAAAAGATGGGGCTACCTGAACGATATAGATTATTTTTTAGAGCATTTAAAGAACCAAAAATTATTATTATTCTTTGGTTAGGTTATCCTCGGAAAGAAGGTGATAAAAAAGATTGTTATCAAGTTTTTAGCAAAAAAGTAGAGAATGGGGATTTTCCTAAAAGTATTAATAATCTGCTTGCAGAATGTGAGTTAGAAAATGCTGGCGAGGAAAAAGAAGATTAAGCAGCGATATTATGGAATCTAGCCCTAGTTAAGTTGAGGTATCTGACCATGACAGCCTCAGTAGAGTACATCCCCGTTACCCCGATTGAGTACCCAGATGAGGATGGTAAGCCGATGGCTGAAGGTGATTTACAGCGCAAGTGTCTTGTATACGCTACCACTGTGCTGGAAATTTATTTTCAAAATCACCCAGATGTATACGTCGCTGGTAATCTATTTATTTACTATGAAAAAGGTTATCCAGAATCGGTTGTCGCACCAGATGTATTTGTGGTCTTTGGAGTGGAAAACCGTGACAGACGCTCTTATAAAACCTGGGAAGAAAATAATCAAACCCCTAATTTTGTTCTAGAGATTACCTCAAAAACTACCCGCAGCAAAGACCAAGGTGCAAAGAAAGGAATTTACGCCTTTCTGGGAGTGCGTCAATATTTTCAATATGACCCCACAGGCGATTATCTCAATCCCCAACTCCAAGGTTTACACTTGGTCGATGGGAATTATTTCCCAGTAGCAACTAATACCTTGCCAGATGGTACAGTATCCCTATCCAGTGAAGTTTTAGGGCTAGAGTTGCGTCTAGAGGCGGGAAAACTGCGCTTTTACAATCCAGCGACGGGTCAAACACTGTTAACTCATGAAGAGGAAGCAACTGCACGACAAGCCGCAGAAGAGAAAGCGCAAAGATTAGCTGCGAAACTTCGAGAATTAAATATTGATCCAGATAGCCTTTAGCTAATAATATAGGGTGAGCAATGCCCACCCTACTGCTGTTAATTATTTTTTGTGAGACTATAGCGGACGGTAGACGCGATAGTTGATTTTAGGGAAGATATTATCCATTAACTCGACTTTTTCCAGCCAACCGCTGTCAATTTTGCCGATTTTCACGTCTTCGTAGAGCTTATTAAACCGCATTAGGTGCGATCGCGTCCTTCTAACTGCATAGGGTACCATCGTTCCCGTCCGCATAATAAATGCCCAGTCGGAAGATTGTGCTAATAACAATTCCCGCGCTGCTTGGTTCAATGCTTTTTCCCCCAACTCATCTTCTGGCTCAAGTTGCGAGATTTCAATCATCCGTTCAGCAGCTTTGTGCAAATGCGGATAAACCCAGGCGTTCGTCTCATTCAACCAATACTCGTGGAAACCCTTGAAACCCCAACTGGACTGTGAAGGACGACAAACTTGCTGTGTCGGCTGCTCCCGCAAATAGTCTGCTAAATGGGTCATTCGATATGTTCCTTGGTCATACCACGACTTGCGGAATAGGTAATCAATGAACCAAGGACCTTCATACCACCAATGTCCAAATAACTCTGCGTCATAAGGCGAAACGATAATTGGCGGACGCTGCATTATACCATAGAGATGCTCAGATTGCCGCTCTCGATTATACATAAAATTAGCGGCGTGTTCTGCTGCCTTTTCCCTAGCCCAATAAGGATCGTAGAGCGCCTTATCTGATAGACCTAAGCCCCGCCCCGTAATTTTGTGATACTTAATACCCGTATTTTTCCGCTGGCCATTGGGCATGATGTAGGGCTTGATGTACTCATATTCTGCTTCCCAGCCCAAATCTTTGTAAAATTCTCGATATTCTGCCGCCCCAGGATAACCCACTTCAGAAGACCATACCTGTTGGGAAGATTCATGATCTCGACCAAAAACAGCAACACCAGTTTCTGTATAAATTGGGGCATAAGTGCCAAAGCGCGGCCGGGGACGAGCGTAAAGGATGCCATGCCCATCAGTGAGGAAATAGCGTAACCCAGCATCAGCTAGCATCCGCTCTAAACCTTCATAGTAGGCACATTCCGGCAACCAAATGCCTCTGGGCGCTTGTCCAAAGGTTTGTTCGTAATGTTCGCAGGCTACCTGAATTTGCGCCCACACTGCTTGTGGATACATTTTCATCAACGGTAAATAGCCGTGAGTAGCGCCGCAAGTGATGATTTCCAGGTTGTTACTGTCTTGGAACTTCTTAAAAGCTGTCACCAAATCCCCGCCGTAGTGCTCCCATAGCTGACGCGCTTCGCCAAACTCAGTCGCGTAATGTTCGGCTAAATAACGAAGATGCCCGTTGTTGACATTATGTTCTGCTTCTAGTGCTATAAGTTCTTCTAGTTGAGCTAAGTGTGCTTCGTAGCGTTCTTGAAGCAAAGGATCGCGGAGCATCGACACTAAAGGGGGTGTCATACTCATCGTGATTTTAAAGTCGATACCGTCTCGCTTTAAGCCTTCAAATACTTTCAATAAGGGGATGTAGGTTTCTGTGATGGCTTCATAAAGCCATTCTTCCTCCAGCACGTAGTCACTTTCCGGGTGACGAACGAAGGGCAGATGTGCGTGGAGTACAAGCGCGACGTAGCCGATAGCCATAGTGATTTTGGGGTGATACTTGTAAGTTGAAGGTCGAGAGGTTTGGCAGAAATTAACAATATTTTAAGACTTTATGGGGATTGTAAGAATAGTTTTCAATTGAGTTAATTACAGTGCTTGTGAGGACACAACATATGTTATGCCTCCATCGCCTTTTGTTGTTAACTAGTTGTAATATCTACCTATTTGTTTATTGTATAATTTTGCACTGAAAATATTTATTCTGGTTCAAGACCTTTGGCTTGTAAGCGTTCTGCCAATTTTTCAGCTAACTCGCTTCAAAAATTCAAGGTATTTTAGCATATGGCGTAACACCCCTGCTCCAAGTTTATATTTCTTCACATAAATTGAATTTTGATCATCGATTTATTCAATTGTGGATTTGCTTCTTCTCTCGGCAATATTCTGGCTTAACGTGCGTTTCTGTAAGAGACTCACATTGATTTAAAAAAACGTCATTTATAGCTGAGTTTTCCGAGAAATGTGGCAGTATTTTTTACTTTCTAACTTAGGTTCGTATTGACTTTGCCTTTTAGCTAGCTAGTTGGTGCAGCTGAGTTTGATGAGCGATGCCTACGGTGGTCACTGAGCCAAGCCGTTCGCGCAACGTTTCGTAGAGAAGTGCGGGCTACGCCTACCCTAGAATTATGCAAAAAAACGCTGAACTCGAACGCCGAAACCTGGTAACAGTGGTGATGTGATTTCGTCATCAGCCAACAAGGTTGCGATCAGTTTTAATTGGGCAACTTCTCGGCGATAAACTTCTAGCTGCTGTAATTGCCAATTTGCAATCCAATATTCTTGGACTCCTGTGGATGAGTATAGTTTTAGCTTGGCTTCTCGATCTCTACGTTCGTTAGTTGTCCCAGGAGAAAGCACTTCCACAATCAGTTCTGGCGCTCCTCTCAAATGCCCTTCATCATCTAGCAATTGTGCTAAACGCTCATGACTAATCCAAACTAGATCGGGTATGACATTATCGGCATCTGTAAAAATTATGCCGGGAGTTGTAATAGGTTCACCTAGTTTACTGGAACGAGACCAAATTTCTAATTCTAAATAAATATTACCACCAGTTCGCTGATGTCTCCAGTGAGGCGCTCTAGTCACAAATAGCTCTCCGTCAATAATCTCATAGCGCTTCCATTCGTCAGTTGTGAGTAATTCTAAGTCTGAGGTTGTCCAACGGACTCGATCGGATATTGTTTGGTTCATAGCATTATTTTTCTATAGCTAGTTTAGAGATAAAATTCTATTTTTAGAATATTTGCCCAGGATCGATACCTGCGGCTCGTAAACGTTCTGCCAATATTGCAGCCCGTTGACGTTCTTGTTCTAATTGTTGGTTTGCTTGCTCTAATTGTTGGTTTGCTTGCTCTAATTGTTGGCTTGCTTGCTCTAATTGTTGGCTTGCTTGCTCTAATTGTTGGTTTGATTCTTCCTCTGGCAACATCACCAACTGTCTATCTGGTGTAAAGAAGCGTAATTTGCCCAAATATACTGCCAAATACAGCCCTAACTGCTGACTCCACAACCAACCCACCTCAGTGGGTACAAGGTCTTGATATTGCCCATCAACTAAGTGAAATCCCTGTAATTCTAAGTTATTTGGGTCAAACCAAAAGTAATCTGGAGTACGAAATGTATTCTGGTAAATTTGCTTTTTTAAACCTTTATCAACCGAGGCAGTAGAGTTAGATAATAGCTCAATAATTACATTGGGATATTTACCATCTTCTTGCCACACAACCCAGCTTTTACGGTCTTTTTTCTCTGTATCTAAAACCACAAAGAAATCAGGGCCTCGAAATTCTTCTGACTTTTTCTGGTTGGGACTGAAATAGATCGTCAGGTTGCCGGTAGCATAAAAATCCTGACGATCGCGCCACCACCATTTAATCAGGCGGATAAGCAAATCAATTTGTTCGCGGTGTAAGTCAGATTCCAAGGGGGGTTCGTCACTAAAGATATCACCTGGTGGGAAAATTATACTCTCAGTGACATCTTCTAAACTAGCGGTGGCAGCAAGGGGCTGAGACATACAAGATAGTTTTTTATGTTTGTCTCTATGCTATCGTGACTAACCTTTGCATTATGAGTGCGTAGGTGCAGCCTGTTATAGACATCGCACTTTTTATTCCTCATCCCGATATAACTCTTGCAAGTCTTGTAACTGACTCTTTCGGGAAATCCGGCGATATTTTTTACTTTCTAACTTGGGTTCGTATTGACTTTGCCCTTTGCCTTTGCTTTTTAACTTCATGGTGGATTCTGGATCGGCTTGTTGGTGTAGCTGTGTTTGATGAGCGATCGCCGCATCCAAAAATTCTAAATAATGTTCGTATCGTTCCCAGTCTCCCCGCACCACGCACTCAGGCTCGTCTCGATGCAGACAATCACTAAAACGACAGCTAGCAACTGCTAACCGCTTTCTGGCTTCTGGGAAATAATGGATTAATTCTTCTGGTACACAATCCATGTCCGGCTGATTAAAACCGGGAGTGTCTGCCAGTAAACCACCACTAGGTAACTCAAATAATTCTATATGGCGAGTGGTATGACGACCACGAGCCAGTTTACCAGAAACTTCTCCCACTCGCAGCTGAAGAGAGTCAATCAGCGTATTAATTAGGCTGGATTTACCAACGCCGGAAGGCCCAGCGATTACGGTAATTTTATTGCTCAGGTATTTGGCTGCTTGGTCAGTATTAATACCATCTTTAACGCTGATAAATATTGGTTGATAGCCCCAACCTAGCAGGCGATCGCTAACTTGTTGTTGTTCCTGCGGTGAAATTAAATCACTTTTATTCAAGCATAAAAGCACATCCAAGCCAGTAGACTCAGCCTTAATTAGAAACCGACTCAGCTGATAAGGTTCCAAAGGTGGATCGGCGACGGCAAATACCAAGAGGATTTGGTTGACATTGGCGATCGCCGGACGATCCAACTCACTTTGGCGAGGTAAAACCTCAGCGATCGCTCCCCTTCCTCCAGCCCAATCTGGCTCTTCTACCACAACGCGATCGCCTACCATCACCTGTTGTCCAATTTTTTTCAGACGTGTTCTTCGGGTACAAAGCAAAAGAGGAGGCGAGGGCAAAGAGGCATTTAAATCCAGTTTCTCTTCTGCTCCCCTGCTCCTCTGCTCCCCTGCCTCTCGATCCATCTGTACTCGGTAAAAATTAGCCTGTACAGCTACCACCGTACCCAATAACTGTCCAGTTACGTCAAAATTTTCCCCTGTCATTGGCTAGCAGCTGGACGGCGCACTAACAGAGAAAAATAACTAGTGCAGTCTGTAATTTGTTCTACCTGATAACCTGCCATTGTCAAACTATCAGGAACCTGCTCAATCGGCTCACCAGGGTCTAACCAGACTTCTAGCAAACCTCCCAATGGCATTTTCTCCAGACGTAGTTTTGTCCGCACGAAATTAATCGGGCAAGGGGTGCCGCGTAAATCAAGTTGAGCATCGGGAATTAAAACAGAAGAGGGCATCATCACTTAAATAAATTTCCCAAGAATCCTTCTAGACCGCCTTTACCAGTCCGATCGCCCTTAATTTTAGCTAGCTTCTCCAGCAGTTCCCTCTCCTCTGGGGTGATTTTATTGGGAATATCAATTAATACGTTCAGCATGTGATCCCCACGACTTACGGGATTACCCAAGCGGGGTACGCCGCGATTTTCCAACTTCATGACTGTATTCGGCTGAGTTCCAGCTGGAATGATTAGTTCTACTGGCCCATCTACTGTATCTACCTCTAACCGACAACCTAAAATCGCTTGCAGGTAGCTAATTTTGATTTCCGAGAGAATATTAATTCCATCTCGTTGAAATTCCTCGTCCTCATTTACGAACAAGTAAACGTATAAATCCCCAGGAGGCCCACTACGTTGACCAGCATCTCCTTCACTTGAAATCCGCAAACGTGTGCCATTATCCACCCCTGCTGGAATGGTAATTTTGAGTTTCTTTGTGACTTGATTTGCGCCCTTACCATCACACGCGTCACACTTATCTTCAATTACCATCCCTGTTCCATTACAGGTGGGACAAGTCGAGACTTGGGTGAAACTGCCAAAGGGCGTTCTAGTCACACGCCGTACTTGAGCCGAACCGCCACAAGTCGAACAAGTCCGAGGGCGGGTTCCAGGTTTAGCACCAGAACCGCTACAAACTTCGCAATTTTCTAGATGGGAAATGCGAATTTCTTTTTCGCCGCCAAATATCGCTTCCCGAAAGTCTAACTTCAGGTCTAGCCGCAGGTCATCACCCCTCGCAGGCCCACTGCGGCGTCTTTGTTGGGTGGGATTACCCATACCGCCAGCAAAGCCACTAAAAATGCTTTCAAAGATATCGGCAAAACCACCCATATCGCCGACATCTTGAAAGCCCGCGCCAGCACCAGATACACCCTCTGGCCCAAAGCGATCGTAACGAGCGCGGGTTTCGGGTTCTGAGAGTACCTCATAAGCGCGGTTAATTTCTTTAAAGCGATCCTCCGCCCCCGGTTCTTTGTTCACATCTGGGTGATATTTCCGGGCTAGACGGCGATAGGCTTGTTTGATTTCTTCTTTGTCAGTGTCACGAGAGACACCCAGGATTTCATAATAGTCGCGGGCCATATAGCAAAGGTAAAAGTTAGAAGGAAGAAAGCAGAAGTCAGTAGAACGTCATTCACGGTCACTTGCTACCCTATGGATTAAGTGTTTTGCCTACAGAGATGTAAGAGCAACACATTATCCTTTAGAGGGCGGCTTGCCGGAGGGCAGGCAGAAGATAAAATTAATTTTTGTTAATAACTGATTTTACCCTTTACCTTTTACAAAAATCACCGACAAATCTTGAGCAACAGGTGCTTTCCTCGTGGGAGACGACAAAAGCTATAGAAGTTAGGAACAGGGGGAGCCTCTGCTCAGACTTCTCACTGCCGAGTCGGCTGTCTCTTTTACAATTGTGCTACGTAGGAGAGGAAAACCTCGCCCATCAACCAGAGGGGCTAGCCGCACCAAGAGGTGTGGAAAACCACCCTTATGCAATGGAAGTGGCTCTGAACTTGCACATTGCCTAGCCTAAAGTAATTTGCTTCTACAATCTAGCAAAGGACTGAGGTCTTGTGAAACTTCGTTAAATATTTAAATATATTAAAATATCTTAATAAAATTTTGCAAATTAGGATATTGGGGATTGGGGACAAGGGGACAAATCAATTCAAAATTCAAAATTCAAAATTCAAAATTCAAACATTTTTGAACTTCTGCCTTCTGCCTCCTCTTTCCCAATGCCCCATGCCCCGTGCCCCATGCCCAATCCCTAGTCCCCAATCCCTAATCTATCGCCTCATAATCAGCCTGAGCTGTACTTTCTTCGTCAAAATCAAAGTTGAATTGTGGTATTAGCGTGCCATTCATTGGTGAGTCTACTTCTGGGGTAAAGTGACTAGATGAACCCCCCTCAATCTCATCAGTTTGGCTGTTAGCTCGATTGTAAACATCAGCACCAATTGCAAACAAGGTTTGTTGGAAGTCGTCTAAGCGCTGCTTAAATTCCACTGTGGAAATGCTGGAGTCAACCATTGCAGCTTGGAGTTGTGCAACTTTTTCACTGGCCAAGTTCTTCATCTGGTCGCCGATAAAGTTGCTATTATCCTTGATTGTAGATTCATAACTGAACAACAAATTATCTGCTTGGTTTTTGAGTTCAACCAGTTCTTTACGTCTTCTATCTTCTTCGGAAAACAGTTCGGCCTCTTGGCGCATCCGTTCGACTTCGTTGCTACTCAAACCACCTGTATTGGTAATCCTGATACTCTGTTCTCTACCTGTACCTTTATCTTGGGCAGAAACCTTGAGGATGCCGTTGACATCGATTTCAAAGGATACTTCAATTTGCGGTACACCACGGGGCGATGGGGGAATTCCTGCAAGCAGAAACTTGCCGAGACTTTTGTTATCTCGTGACATCGCCCGTTCACCTTGGAGGATGTGAATTTCCACTGAGGTTTGCCCATCAACTGCGGTGGAAAAAACTTGTGACCGACTCGTAGGAATTGTGGTGTTGCGTTCAATAATTTTGGTGAACACTTCACCCAAAGTTTCAATTCCCAAGGACAGAGGGGTGACATCCAGTAGTAAGAGATTATCGACTTCACCACCTAACACACCTGCTTGAATAGCTGCTCCCAATGCTACGGCTTCATCAGGATTGATGGAGCGATCAGGAGCTTTGCCGTTGAAAAACTTAATTAGCGCGTTTTGGACTGCCGGAATACGGGTAGAACCACCTACCAAAATAATTCGATCTATGGCTTCTGGTTTGAGATCCGCATCTTTAAGCGATTGGATCAGTGGTTCGATGGTCGCTTCAATTAATTTTGCGGCGAGTTCTTCAAATTTCGAGCGGCTGAGTTCCATCTCCAGATGCTTTGGCCCAGTGTCATCAGCTGTGATAAAGGGCAAGTTAATGGAGGTATTCACCATACTGGAGAGTTCAATTTTGGCCTTTTCCGCTGCTTCCCGCAGGCGTTGCAGTGCCATTTTGTCTTGGGAAAGGTCGATTTGCTCTTGTTGCTGGAAACGTTCCATCATCCAAAGGACGATCGCATTATCAAAGTCGTCTCCCCCTAAGTGGTTGTTACCACAAGTCGCCTTAACTTCAAAAACGCCATCCCCAAGTTGCAGGATCGATACGTCAAAAGTACCGCCTCCCAAGTCAAATACTAAAATTAACTGCTCTTGGTCTTGCTTTTCCAATCCGAAAGCTAAAGCCGCAGCTGTTGGTTCATTGATGATTCGCAGGACTTCTAATCCAGCAATCGTGCCAGCATCTTTAGTTGCTTGTCTTTGAGCATCTGTGAAATATGCTGGTACGGTAATTACTGCCTGAGTCACCTCCTCACCCAAGAAGTTTTCCGCATCCTGCTTGAGCTTTTGCAGGATCATGGCGGATAGTTCTTGTGGCGTGTAGTTTTTTGAGCGAATTTGGACATCAACGGTCTCATCTCGACCTTTGACACAGTTGTAGGGGACGCGATCGCGTTCTATTTCAGTCTCTTCCCAACGCCGCCCGATGAATCGTTTAATACTGTAAATTGTGTTTTCGGCATTGGTTACGGCTTGGCGTTTTGCCAATTGACCAACCAAGCGATCGCCACTCTTCCCAAATCCCACAATACTTGGAGTCGTTCGTCCACCTTCAGAATTGGAGATTACAAGTGGTTGACCACCCTCCAAAACTGCGACGCAACTGTTAGTAGTGCCTAAGTCGATCCCAATAACTTTTCCCATATTTACCAGTATTTTTACTGAATATTTCTGCTGTAATATGTCGCGGACTAACTTTTTTGCTAAGAACAAAGGCTAGCGGATAACATCTGTGGAACCCCTGTTGCTGCTAGCAAGAAAGAAGTTGAAACACAGAGAGTTATCCAAAGCCTTGTTTTTGTTTTGGTACGCGATGCTCGTCCTTGCTATAACCCAGGCACTTGAGGTCAGCGAGACGAGCGACTACAGCTTAACTGCTGGCTGAACTCGACTGATCTTCTGGTGCAAAAGGTGTATCTTCCTTGGCAGCAGCTACTTTGACCATTGCATGGCGTAGCACGCGATCGCCCAAGTAATATCCGCGCACTAACTCTTCTAACACTGTTCCTTCAGGATGTTCATCCGTAGGTTCCCGCATTACTGCTTCGTGCAGGTT
>NZ_JAVRCI010000092.1:0-25445 GCF_034530835.1 Nostoc sp. DedQUE12b
GCTAAATCGGCACTTTTTATATCAAAACCATCAATCAGGATGCGTCCTGATTCAATTTGATAGAGGCGTTGTAATAGTTTAGACAGAGTACTTTTCCCAGAACCGCTACGTCCGACAATGCCAACAAACTGCCCTGGTTCGGCACTGAAAGAGATTCCCCGCAGAATTGCTTCAAAGTTCGGGCGGTAGCGGAAAAATACTTGCTCGAAGGTGATTTGTCCTTTCAGGGGTGGCAAAACTAAGCCAGTTCCCAGTTCAGCTTCTGGGGAGACGTTGAGAATATCACCAATGCGATCTACAGAAAGTAGCACTTGTTGAAGGTTTTGCCACAACTGTACTAAGCGCAAAAGCGGGCCTGTGACTCTACCAGACAACATTTGAAATGCAACAAGCTGTCCAATTGTGAGCTTTTGTTCGATGACTAACTTGGCTCCATACCAGAGAATCAGCATGGTGGACAAATTAGTGAGAAAGTCACCAATGTTGCTGCTGATATTGGAGGTGGTAGAGGCTTTAAAACCTGTGCGAATGAAGCGGGCAAATAAGCCTTCCCAGCGATCGCGGGCTACTGGTTCGGCTGCATGGGCTTTAACGGAGTGAATTCCGGTGATTGTCTCTACTAGAAACGATTGACTATCGGCACTCCGGTTAAAAGTTTCGTTGAGCCAATTACGCAGAATTGGTGTTGCAACTATCGTTAATGTGGCAAACAACGGCAGTACTGCTAAAGCCACAAAGGTGAGTGGAATATTATAGTAAAACATCAATGCCAGGTAAACCACAGCAAAGATGCTATCTAGAATTACAGTTAATGCTGTACCTGTGAGAAACTGACGAATTTGTTCGAGTTCTTGGACTCTTGCTACTGTGTCTCCGACGCGTCGTGACTCAAAATAAGCCAAAGGCAGACGCATCAGATGGCGAAATAGCTGTGCTGATAAACTCAAATCCAGACGGCGAGCTGTATGGGTAAAGATGAATAGGCGCAGAATGCCCAGTACGGATTCAAATATGGCTACGCATAAAAGTGCCAGCGCCATCACATCAAGAGTCGGCAAACTTCCCTGCACCATCACTTTATCAATGACGACTTGGGTAATTAGCGGTGTTGTTAACCCCAAAAGCTGCAAGGTAAAAGATGCTAACAATACTTCTGTGAGCAATCCTTTATACTTCCAAACTGCTGGGGTAAACCAACTGAGGTTAAATTTTTCTTGCTGGGAGATGAGTTCTACTTGCCACAATTGTCCATCCCAAGACGCCTCAACTATAGATTGCGGCAAGCTTTCACAAGTCCGTTCAGGATTTAGGGGGTTAGCGATAATTAAGCGATCGCCTTTAACTCCATAAGCCACCACCCAGGATGGACTCTGGGGTGAGTCAGAATTCCACAGCAATAAAGCTGGAAATGACAACTGTCGCAACTCACTCCAACTCACTTGTAACCGCCGCAACACTAACCCTAACTTTTCTGCTGCTTCCACAACCTGTTTTGGGCGTTGTCCTCTGAGTTGACGCTGCACCCATTCCAGTTGCACAGAATTTTCTAACTGTTGCGCCACCATTGTTAAACAGGCAGCAGCAGTATTCCAACTGGCAACAAACGGATAAATTGCAGCGATTAAATTGGCGGCTGGGAGTCCTTTTTGGGGTTGGAGGCTGTGGGGGCTGGAAGTCCCGTCTGAGGCTGAAGTTACTGAAGGAGTGCTAGAGAAGGAAAATGTCTCCCTTTGTCCCTCCATCTCTACTGGTAACGCTTGCCAAAATTCCTGAATTTGTGGGTGAGAAAATTCTGTCCACAGCGCAGTGTCCCAACAAACTACTATCACTTCTTTACTAGCAGCTACAGCTTTAAAATCCGCAGACAGCTTTTGGAAGTCGCCAAACCAATCCCCTGCATCTAGGGCGGCTATTGGTTTACCAACGCCCTCTTCTCGCAAGCGGACTTTCCCAGCCACAATTAAGAATTGATAACCGCGAACATCGTTTGACCAGATTTTTTCTCCAAGACGATACTGGCGGGTTTGGCACTCATTTTCCAATCGGGATTGTTGTTCGGGAGTCAGCCAGGATAGCGGTGGCTGATTCCAAGGCAAAGAAGCTAGCACTTTTAATCGTAAAGATTCATTATCCAGAGTTTTTAACTCACTTGTAACTTGACTGTCAGTTTTTGAATTTTCTCTGCTAGCCATTTTTCAAACAACTCATTTTGTAGTGCTTGCTGTAGTTGAGTATCTTCTAAAGACGCTGGTAGAAATTGTTCTACTCGAAACAAACCATAAGGCCCTTCTCCTTGGGGAGAGTCTTTGCCAACGATTTCTATTGGCCCTATCAATTGTCCAGGACTGGCCACATCAATAGCGGCCCGTAATATATCTGGCATACTACCTCGGCTGACGATTCCCATCATGCCATTCACAATTCGGTCATCTGAAAGGGAATACTCTTTAGCTAGTTGCTCAAAACTACCTCCTTCTTCTATTTGGGTTTGGAGTTCGTCTGCCAATTCTCGATTGTCAACAACAATCCGGGAAAGTACTACCCGATCCAAGAAAATCTTGCGTTCAATAAAATATTCTGGGAGTTTTGTTTGTGTCACTACAGCTTTCAGCTTTTCTAACTTGTAACCAAAAGCAACCGATGTGTGAAAAGTAGCGTAATCTGTATTATTTGTCTTTAACCATTCTTGAAAACTTAGGGGGTCAGTAAGTTGATTTTTCAGCCTAAAGTCAATAATTGACTGTTCAGTAATTGTGGTACCAATTTCAATATCATCTCGTGTTCGGATTTCTTCCTCAATTACGTACTGCCGGAGAATATCCCCAATGAACTGTCCCAATTTTCCAGAGGCTTGCAGGTACTTTACTGCTTGCTCTATAGAAATTATTTGGTCATTAATTGTCAAAAATGATAAAGATTCCATGAACTAATTATGTGAAAATTGTTAAACACTTATAGGACTTTTAAATTAAATCATATAGAAATCATCTAGTCATTAATGGATAAAAATGATAAAGATTCGATGAACTAATTACATATAAATGGTCAAAAAATTATATAGCTAGTAGATAAAATAATTTGCCACGATCACTTTTACAGTCTAGTGGGGGCAAAATCAGGATTGAAAATATTAGTGGTGGTGCAGTAGTAAGGCAAATAGTTATTTTTTACCAATGCCTTTCAAGAATGCTGAGTGCTGTTAGCGGATAGCTAGGGTTTAGCCAGTGCTAAGTGGGGAATCTGGAACTGGTAACGGTCTAAATGCCCCACTTAAACGAGTAATTGTAATTGTTTATTCTCGTCAGTCTAGTTAATGAAAGTTATCCATGTCCAAGCAAATAGCACAGATGCGATCGCACCAATTAATGTATTAAAAATATTTACTACTTCATTGGTCAGCCAGGTATACTTAGATTGCAGTGTTGCGCCAATCACACTTTCTAGGTTGGTGGCAATAAATGCTGCCAGTACACACCAAGCGACTCCCAATAGATCGATTAAACCAACTCCCCAACCCACAAGTGCGATCGCTACAGAAGCCACAATCCCAGCTAAAGTTCCTTCCAAGCTTACCGCTCCTTCTGTGCCGCGAGGCACTGGTTGAAGTGTGGTAATCAAAAAGGTGCTTTTACCATAAGCTTTCCCAACTTCGCTAGCAGTGGTGTCAGCTAGCTTTGTACTGAAACTCGCTACATAGGCTAACAATAATAGGGATTGGGGACTTGTACTGAGCATTGCCGAAGTATTGGGGATTAGAGACTGGGGATTAGGTACGAGGAATCCCGAATTTATTATTCCTACTCCCAAAGCACACAGCGCCCCAGTCAAAGCCGACCCCCAAACATTTTCTGGACCTCTTGCCCCAGAACGCTTTTCAGCAATTCCTTCTGCCTCCTTCTGCGCCATACCGATGCGGGTAACGCCAGAACCAACCAAAAAATAGAACATTACTACTGCATATCCTTGCCAGCCTAGAGTTACCCAAATTAAGATGGCCAAAAACCAGGCGTGGAATAATCCAGCAGGGGTAAGTAGCTTTTTGGGAGCAATCCAAGCTAAACCCAATAAAATTGTGTTTAATACTACTGCTATTAACCAGGGATTTACAGAATCTATTGAGGATGACATCAGCAATTAATCATGAGTAATTTTGTCTGAATATCAACAGAATAACGGATTTGTGATGCTTAGTGCTTTATTTTTGCAACCTCTCTAGGTAAAATAATATGTTTGTATTATTCACTAAATTGCGTAGGCATCATTCTGAAAGCTGAGTGTTAAACCATCAATGAGGTTTTAGATATACGCTGCAATGATTAAACAAAATGCAAAACTTCTTTTGAGTTAGGTAGACTCTTCTCCATAGCCGCAGAGTACAGTGGCGGAAGTATTACTCAGTGCCCAATCTTAGTAATAAGGATAAAGAATATAAGTTAATGTCAATAAAAACTGTGTTCAAGTTAACCACAATCAAAACTTAATAGCATAAATTGTAGATAGCATAAATTACTAGTATTTTTCACATAAGCTATGAGCCAAACTTTATTCCATCTAGCTTTCCCTGTAACTGACATTGCCCAAACAAAAGCATATTATGTAGATGGTTTGGGCTGCATTCCTGGTCGTGAAAACCATCATGCCCTGATACTCAATCTCTACGGTCATCAATTAGTGGCTCATGTCACAAAAGGACCTTTGACACCGCAACAAACTATCTATCCCAGACATTTTGGGCTAATTTTTACCCAAGAACGTGACTGGCAAGATTTACTACAAAGGGCACAACAACAACAGCTACTTTTTCGTGAAGAAACCAAAAATCGCTTTGTTGGTTCTCCTCTTGAGCATCGCACTTTCTTTTTAGAAGATCCCTTTCATAATCTCATGGAGTTCAAGTATTATCGTCACCCAGAGGCGATTTTTGGGAGTTACGAACATACGCAAATTGGGGATAGAACTTAAAAAATTAAAAATTAAGTGATGCGAGCGTAACAAGCATCCTGGTTACTGACTGGATTTTTTATTCAGCAAGGATAGCTTAATAGGCTTTGCTAAAGCTGCTGTGACTACCGTTAAACTCCTGGAGTCTGTCAGCATCCAAGGGTGTAGAGTAACTGGTACTATTACTTGGCTTCCTACGGGCATTTGTGAACTATTTGCTGGGACAATCATCAAATCATAAGGTGTCCAGATAGACGTAAAATCTAGCTGGCCCAACATTACAGCATCAGAATTTAAATCTTTGAGAAAAATGCTGTCGGGGCGCATTTGTAAGCAACCAGGACGACGGGAACCATAGGCAACTACAGTTCCATAATGAGGCGAAGCGATGGTAATAAACCGCTGCACGCGGTTAATTCCTCCTAATCGCTGAACATAGTAACGGCTGACAATTCCTCCCATACTGAAGCCGATTAAATCTAGACGTTGTTCTGGTGCAAAGGTCGCTGTAACATAATCGGCTACTTGTTTTGCCAATTCATCAAGACCCACATCACCATTGTTAGGAACTAGATTCAGGCTATATACAGACCAGCCCTCTAGTCTTAATTGAGCCGCCATTCTATGGAAAACTGCCTCTGTATCGTCAATGCCGTGTATTAACAAAACGGGATTGCGTTGTTGATTTTCAATGTTCATTTACAAAATCTGGCTGAATTAAGGGGTGTATTTCACTTTTGTAGGTACATACTGCTCTACAAACTGAAGCTATTGTTTTTCGGATTCTTTAAAAGGTATTGTTGCAAACAAAACTAAACTGCTTCCAAAGAGAATTTGTATAAAGTTTTACAAATTAATCAGTTCGTTTGCCAATACGCTATGACACTCCTTCGACTGGGTGAGAGCAAACTGCTTGTTTAACTTCAATTGGCTATTTACCAAACAAAGAAATGTTAATTATTGTGAAGCTTGCTTTCAGAATCTTGCTCTTAGCTACAGTAAAATTTAATAATTAGTTCTCGGTGTGTGCAGGTTGCAAATGCTTGCAATAGAACATTTGCCCTGTGGTTTTACTACAATGTTAATTAAGCACAAACCTATAAGGGTTGTCACCAGAGCGGGGTGAAGCCAAGTAGATAATGTAACATTTTTTCGTAATTTTTAACAATTACGGTCGAGTTCAAAATATAAAAGGTAAAAGGCAGGAGTAATTGTAATGGATTTTATCAAAAAGTTAATTTCGGGTATTCAGGGTTTCCTTGGGGGTATTCTGGGCTTTATTACTGGATTATTACCCGGAAAGAAGAAAAGCAACGGCTACTTTTTAGAATTGGACGAAGCCAAAGATGCTGCCAAAGATGCTGCTAAGGAGGTAGCATCGAACGCGAAGAAAGTAGCAGATACAGTTACATCAACAGTTGCATCGAATGCTAAGAAAGTAGCAGATACAATTTCATCAGAAGCACCAACTCCATCTAAACCAGATTCATTGAATGGAACAAAAACCGCCGCGTCTAAGGCTAAGGAAAAACCAGCTAAGGAAAAATCAGCTAAAAATCCCAAACCAGCCGACGTTCAACTAGTCCAGACTGCTGAGGGCCTTAAAATTGAACCAGGCAAAAAAGCAAAAGCCGCGGCAGCGAAAGTACTCAAAGAAGAGCCAACTGAAACAACCTTTGCACCAAAATATCTAGCTCCTTCGACTACTAGCTCTAATGGTCGTCGTCGTCCAGGAGCGAATATGAGTGTTTATCTAGACATGGCGCGTCAGATTAAAACACCTAAATAATTCATAGAGACCGTAAATTTACGGTCTCTATAGATTAAACACGAAGATGCAAGGTTAAGATAACTTTGCTATTTGTAGATGGGGGAACTCTCCAAATTAGGAGCGATCGCTTAATTTTCTCCACTACAACTGCATCTTTTAGGGTTGAGGTTTCCTCGTCTAACATTATCCCTGCTACCCGACTCTTGTTGACAGTGAACTCGAAAACGATTTCACCACCAAAGCCTGGGAGTAAATTTGTTTTTTCTAAGTGTTGAGTTAGATCGGCAATTGCCGCTTCATTCAAGCCAGTAATACTGATGACTTCTAACTGTTGGTGGATAGGCGCTGCTAATTTTGGCGATCGCGGGGCTGATTTTTTTCGCTTTGGCTTTTTTTACTTTGATAGCGGGCTTTGGACAATAAAATCTGGAGCTTTTGGGGGAGCTTCCGCTGGAGCGCGTTTCACTAAATATGCTATTTGCCTTTTTTGCTATAACTTCCGTATGCTTGAGTGGAAAAACTAGTTGCTCTCCTTGAGGGGATTTAACGTACAAACCCCCTAGCTATTGGTTTTTAGTACTGACTATATTCATAAATTTGATATAACACTCCAATTTGATTTATGAACTGAGTTATTCAGGTAGGTAAGTAAGTAGGTGCTAAAAAACACAACTAAATTAAGAAGGGTAAAGGTTAAGGGTAAAAGGGAAAAACCTTTACCCTTTAACCTTTTCCCTTTACCCATACAAAACTTTGTATAGTTCGGTTTAATTGTGCCAACCTACTTAATACGAATTACGAATTACAAATTACAAATTATTTAACAAACACCAGTCCACTATACAAATGAAAAGCTGAGTCCCAATTAGTCTGTTCCCTACGAAACAGCTCGATGTGAGACTTGATATGACTCAAAATTTCGGTTTGATCTAATGTTGTATCTGCAAAAAACGTGAAATCTGACCAGATTTTGACTTGAGGTAGTTGCTGGTCAATCCAACTTGATAAACTATTCCAATTAATTCTGATTGTATTTTGGCTAGCTTGAGGAATAATTTCTAAACCTTGCTGAAATTCATAGCCGTTATCATAAAGTCGAAGAATAGAACGTCTACCAGGTATGTGTAAATCACAAAACTGAGCATAGTCTTGTGTTTGAGTTTTCCATTCCAGTTTATGGCGAGCATCAACATCTACAACTTGTTCAAAAATGGGCAAAAGTCCTACTACTCTCGCTGTGACTTCTGACCAGTCAAAGGTGAGAGAACCAAGTTGATTGACTTCGTTTCGGCAAACAACAGTAGCTTGTGGGGTAGATGCTTGGAAATGTTTGACTTGATAAACTTGAATTTGCTGAATTTGCGCTATTGTTGCCCAAAAGCAAGGAATACCAGCCTGCTGTAGCTGTTTGCCATAAAATTTTAGTTCTCCTACTTGGCCAGTGCGGTACAATCTCCAGCCACGACTTGGGAGTATCAGCCGTGCAGTGTAGGGGTCTAGCTGCATAATCTGGGCAAATTTTCGAGACACTTCTGTTTTCAATTCGTTACTGAGTGGCTCTAAGACTAATACGCCAAGTTCGGTGTTATTTGGTTCAGATTTTGCTTGGGAAATAGCTCTTTGTCTTTCTTCTAGCTCCATTTCTTGTAGGCGTCGCAAACCTTGGCGTGCGAGCGTTACTATTTTGGTGTTCCTTGTATCTCGCAGCAATTGCCGATAAATTTTTTCTGCATCTTGGCGCTTTTGGGATACTTCATGGAGCCGACCGAGATAATATTGTACCCAAGGATTTTCGGGTGATTCTTTTTGCAGCTGTTTGAGTAATTTAGCTGCTGTTTGATAATCTTTATGCTCAAAGGCGATCGCAACTTGCTCAATCATCACTTACTCTAAATACACGCTGGAGTGATGTCTCGCGCAAAAGTAATTTTGCGTAAGCTATAAATCATTTATACTTCACAACTTGCGGTAATCAAGGATAATGCTACTACTGGGGCTGTAACTGCTCTCAGGATGCGGCGACCAAGGGAAACGGGTTGAAATCCGGCTGATTTGGCATTCTCTACTTCTTGTGTTGTCCATCCCCCTTCTGGCCCAATAGCAATGACAATCTCCTCAGAGATGCTACTCAGCACTTTGTTTAAATGGGGATACTCTCCGCGAGCCTCACAAATATAACGGTGACTTGTCTGATTCGCGGTGACAGCAGTATTAAAAGCAACAGGATCTAAAATTGTCGGCACGAATGAGCGCTCTGATTGTTCAGCGGCTTCGGCTGCGATGCGTCGCCAACGTTCAAGCTTTTGAGGGCTAGGATGTAGTAAAGTGCGATCGCTCAATACTGGTGCAATACAAGTTACTCCCAACTCTGTACAACACCGCACCACTTCATCAAATCCATTGCCTTTGGGCAACGCCACCATCAGCGTAATTGATACAGGTAATTCAGTTTCTACTACAAGCGATTCTAAAACCTGTGCTTGTTCCCCTGTTAGCTGCGCTAACCACCATTTTCCTTTACCATCCATTGCAATAAAGCGATCGCCTTCACGCAAGCGCAACACACGCCCCAAATAATGCTGCTGTTCTTTGGTGAGTAAAATTTGCCCTTGTTGAAATTGGGAGGGTGCGATCGCAATTCTTTGCAGTTGAGACATTTTTCTTAATAAATTATTGCCCTGCTGTAGATATCTGTTGTCTAACCCAGGTACGGAAAGCACGAGTTGCTGTTATTTGTCCAACTTTCTTGCTTTCTTGAATAAATCGGGGAATCTCCGTCACCAGAACAGGCGCAAAAGTTGGACTGCGATCGCTTTGCGAGTATTGTCCACTGTTAAGGGCGTAGATTTTCAAGACATTTCCGTTATACCGCCAGAATTCTGGGACTCCCATTGAAGCATAAAGGCTTAACTTGTCTATCTTGGGTCTGGAATATTCCACTTCCAGTACTATGTCTGGTGGTGGGTCTGTATTTAGGTCAATATTTTCTTTGTTGCGAACTAACAATTCATTTTGGATATAGTAACTACTGTCCGGCTCGCCTCCTTGCTCCAAATCATCCCGCGTCATAGTCAACGAGCCAGCGCTTTTAACTTCTAAACCAAATTCTTCACACAACACAAGAACAAAACCTTCGATGAGACGGTTTGAGTTCTCGTGTGGCATCAGGGGGGTCATAATTTCTACTATTCCGTTGTCATAAGCTAGCCTTTTATTTCGCTCAGATCCCATATCTGCCAGCATAGCTTTGAATGTCTGCCAGCTGATGTTTTGCAGCACATCCCTAGTTTCTGCGAATTTTGCTGTTGTCACCATATTTCAGTTTTCCTTTGGATGTGTTACCTAACTGTATTAGGACTTATACCAGAGAGACACAAATGAATTTATCTGTGTCTCTCCTTGATTTCATTATCTTCAATTATTCAGCTTACGAAAGATTCTGGAAGTAAGCCTCTAGCGCTTCAGTAACTAACTGAGTCATGGGTTTACCTTGACTTTCTGCTACTTCTTTCAACTTGCCATAAACCTCTTCTTTCAAATTGACCCGATGACGCGATTTGTTTGCACCATTAGCTGTTTGCGGTTCGTAGCTAGCAGCAAATTCGCGGATGGCATCAAAACCAACGCGATCGCAAAAATCACCAAACTTTTCCTTCGATTTCCGAAATTTCTTAAAGTAAACAAAAATCGGCTCTAAGAAGGTTTCCAAGTCATTATGGTGCAGCTTTTCTATGTAAGGTTGTGCTAGTCGAGTCTGATTTGGCGAACCCCCTAACCATAATTGATAAGATTCTGGAGCGCTACCGACAAATCCTAATTCTGCGAGGTAGGGACGAGCGCAACCGTTGGGGCATCCAGTCATCCTCACCACAAAATGTTCTTTTTGTAAACCAACTTTATCCAAAAGAGCGCGAACTCTTTCCAAAATACCCGGTATTGCTCGTTCTGATTCAGTGATTGCCAAGCCGCAAGTGGGCAAAGCCGGACAAGCCATTGCATACCGTACTAAAGGTTCTATTTTACTAGGGTCGTCTCCGACACCGTGACGGCTAAGAATGTCTTGAATAGCTTCCTTGCTATCTGGTTCGATATCGTAAAAAATCAGGTTATGGTTGGGTGTCAGGCGGATGGGTAAGTTGAACTGTTCGACAATTTCCCGCAAAGCGGTTTTCAGTTGAAACGAACCTTCATCCTTGATTCGACCATTGTCAATGGAAATTCCTAAGAATAGCTTGCCATCACCTTGTTCATTCCAGCCGAGGAAGTCGTGAAATTTAAACTCTGGCAGTGGTTTGAAGGCTTCAATTGATTTACCGAAATATTCTTCAACTTGAGTGCGGAATTTTTCTAAGCCCCAATCGTTGATTAAATATTTTAATCTGGCATGACGACGATCGGTGCGATCGCCATAATCTCTCTGGGTAGCAACAATCGCTTTCACAATGTCGTAAACGTCATCTTTTGCCACATAACCGATGGGGTCTGCTAACCTAGCAAAAGTTTCTTCTTTACCGTGGGTTCTGCCTAAACCACCACCAGCAAAAATATTAAATCCTTCTAATTGCTTCTTCTTATTGGTAATTACTACCAACGTCAGGTCTTGAGAATACAAATCAATCGAATTATCCCCAGGCACTGTCACGCAAATTTTGAACTTGCGGGGCATATAGTACGTGCCATAAATCGGTTCTTCGTTGTCATGGATAATTGTGCCATTCCCATTGCGTTGTCGCGCCGCCTTCACCTCTGGGTCTTCTTCAGCACTAATTGCCTTTTCCCCATCTAACCAAATTTCGTAATAAGCGCCTGTCTGTGCTGTCAGCAAGTCAGCAATATTCTGGGCATAGTCCCAGGCATACTGATACTCTGGACGATTCTTAAAAGGGGCTGGTGGTGCCATCACGTTGCGGTTGATGTCGCCGCAAGCTCCCAAAGTCGAACCCAGGTTCTTGACAATGGTGGCAATTGCTGATTTAAGATTCTTCTTTAAAATTCCGTGCAGTTGGAAACCTTGACGGGTAGTTGCTCGTAACGTGTGGTTGCCATACTCATCAGCTATTTTATCTAAAGCCAGATATAGCTGCGGCGGTACTAAACCACCTGGATTTTTTGTCCGCAGCATAAACTGATAATCTTTTTCCTGTCCCTTAGTGCGGTTGTCGCGGTTATCCTGTTGATAAGAACCGTGATACTTCAAAAGCTGTACCGCATTTTCAGTAAAATGGGTAGTGTCTTGAAGGATCTCAGTTGCTACAGGTTCACGCAAAAAATTACTATTTTCCTTGATCCCTTCTACTTTGGAAGGCTTACGGCTAGCGATGGGGGAAGGAGCAGATTTAACCATTAGACTTGTATAGTATTCTCAATAAAGCATTAGTAGACGCCGAATCAGCACCCTTCGACTACTTGATCCCCGGTAATCCGGCCGGAATAATGAGGAATATTTTAATTTTATCACGGCAAAAGCTGGCTTTGTCAGTGATGTAATACTTAACAAAACCAGCTTTTTAGAGTAGTGAGTGAAGAAGTGCTGAGTCCTGAGTACTAAGTAAAGTATAAACTGACTGAGGACTCAATAATCTTTTATTTGAAGCGATAACCAATACCACCATTGATGCTAACAGCAGAAGCATCGCTATTTTGGTAAGCACCAAGTCCTACTTTGGCATTAGTGTAGACGAGGAAGTTATTAGCAACTTCCGATTCAACACCAGCACCTACCACAACTGAATCTCTATTACCTATAGGAGTTGGTGAACCATCTTTCTCTACAAAAGAATAACCACCAGTTAAATAGGCATTAGTTCTGTTAGCTATAGGCACATCCACAGAAAGTTCTGGAATTATGGCACTTGTTTTATCACTCCAGAGGACATTACCGCGTGCAGAAAACGGCGTAGTTCCTAATTTCACGCGACCTGTGACATTACCACCAAATGTGGCATTATCATTGATGCCTTGTCCGCCACTGGTAACGCCAGCTGCAACACCAGCACCAACATAACTAGCATCAGTACCCTTTTTGGTTTCAGCAGAAGCTTGGCCAGCTGATAGAACAAAAGGAGCAACTATTAAGGAAGACAATGCAGAAATTGTCACGAAAGACTTGAGGAAGCGTTTCATAATTTTTACCAAATTTTGTATTTTTTACTTGTATATTCCAGGTCGAAAATAAAGTGATAATGTTCCAAATTATTCCCAGCTTTTATGAAAAAACTGTTGTTGTTAATGCATAACGCTTAGAAGATAACTATTCCTTAAATTGATAAATAAGCTGTTATAATTACATCTCAATGTCTTTGGATTCTGGCTGTTTGTTCCCCTAACAGACGCTTTTAAAACTGTCACAATATGTGGAACTAAAACTAAGTTGGGATATGGTAAATAAAATACTCGATTAAGAATTTTTGCCTATCTTTTCATCATCTGCGAAAAAGTAGGCTGTAACATCTGTTGCAACACGCTATAGAGGGAATCTATAAAGTTAATTTTGAGCAATTCTCGTGGAGATTGAATAATGCTAACCGCTGCAAAAACGTTGTCTGGTTTGATGGGTTTATGTGTCGGTGATGCGTTGGGTGTACCAGTGGAGTTTACTAGCCGTGCTGAACGAGTAAAATCTCCAGTGACAACGATGTTGGGTTATGGCACATGGAATCAACCACCAGGAACTTGGTCAGATGACAGTTCCTTAAGCTTTTGCTTGGCAGAATGCCTTTGTAGAGGGTATTCCTTGGATGCGATAGCCAATTCCTTCTGGCGCTGGTATAAGGAGGCTTACTGGACTCCTCGTGGCGATGTCTTTGATATTGGTCAAACTACTCACACAGCAATTATGCGCCTCAAACAGGGAGTTGTTCCCCATCAGGCGGGTGGTAAGGTTGAAAATAGTAATGGCAATGGTTCGTTGATGAGAATCTTGCCGATGGCTTATTGTCACAGAAACTTGACTTTAGGCGAATTGCTGGCGCGAGTGCATGATGTTTCAGCGATTACTCATGCTCATGCGCGATCGCAAATGGCCTGTGGCATTTATATTAGTATTGCAGTGGCGCTCTTAGAAGGGGCTGACCCCCAAACCGCTTACTTACAAGGATTACAAGATATCCAAACAATTTATTCTGTACGGGAATTTTTATTAGAGAAGCCGCATTTTGGCAGAGTTTTCAGTGGTGAGATTGCCAAGATACCAGTAGAAGAGATTAATTCTGGTGGCTATGTGATTGATACCTTAGAATCATCCCTGTGGTGTTTATTAAATAGCTCGTCTTATTCTGAGGCGGTGCTGAAAGCTGTCAACTTAGGCGGAGATACAGATACTACCGCTGCTGTAACTGGTGGATTAGCGGGAATTTACTACGGCGTGGAAAATATTCCCAAACAATGGATGAACCAAATTGCTCGTAGACAGGACATTATTTACTTGGCAGAACGTTTTGCAAGGGCTGTTTACGCTTAGAGTTATTAGTTGAGAGTAAAGAGTGAGAAGTTATAACAATCCTTACCCTTTAATTTTTACTTGCTGAGAAATCCACTGCAAGTAGGCTTGAGAACTAGCAACAATTGGTAAAGCAATAATTTCTGGCACTTCATAGGAATGAAGTTCTTTAATTTTGGCCTCCATTGCAGAAAATTGTGCCAAATCAGTTTTAATCAGTAATTGCCATTCTTGCTCTTTATGCAGTTCTCCTTGCCAAGTGTAAATTGAGTGGATTGGTAACAGACTCACACAAGCAGCAAGTTTAGCCTCCACAAGGGCATTAGCAATTGATTCTGCCTCCTGCATGTTGCCAGCTGTCACCAATACCACACCATAGCCAGCAGGTGTCTCCATGACCTCTAAACCGTCGTAGACAAGGAATAGACCTGACCATCAATTAGCAGTCGTGTGATGCCCTTAGCTTGGAGATGAGTCCGAGCCTTATGGAGCATTTTACTATCAGGAACTTTAATCACGCGATCGCGTTTAGTAGAAAAACGCTTGGCGACGCGATGGTTATCAAACACCGGCAGAGTTCTTTGCTGGGTTTCTAGGCTGGGAATTTGCCCCAAGTCACCAAAGTCCCTCAGAGGACGGGTAATTAATTCCGAAGAACGGTCAATTACCAAATAGCAAGTTTTGGGCAAATTCGCTATCGACAGTGGTAAAACTTCAACTGATGCTTCACCTGGTCTTCTTCTTGTAACTAAAGGTCTTTGCTCATCCAGGTCATCATCATCAAAGTCTTCTTCCTCAAAGTCGTCATCCTCTAAATCATCATCATCTAAATCATCCAAATCCTCTGATTCGTCGAGCAAATCTTCGCCTAGCATGTGCGCGATGACAGCTGCTCCTGGATGTTCATTCTTTAGCGGTGGGATGGGAATGCTGACTATTTCCGGCGGCTTTGGCTCTGGAGTTTCTAATTTATCTGCTGTGATTCGGAGTTTCGGTTTCTCCGTCGCCGAAGGGCGTCGCCGCACTCGTCTACTAGCAGCAATTGACTCCGCCGTTTCCTCTGAGTACAGTTCCTGCTCTACACGAATTATCTTACGTGGTAGTGGCTCAACCTTTGGTACTTCTAGGGGTTGGCTTTCGCTGGGTGGAACTTCTATCTCCGGCTCTGGTTCTGGTTGACTCAGCAGTGGTAACTGCTCATAGCTTACCTGTGCCCTGCCTTCAGGAGTTCTCGCAGCCCGCTTTAAAGAGACTAAGTATTCATACTCATCTTCTGGCAAAGTGCTTTTGAGCAGGCGGCTAATTGTCGAGTTACTCACACCATAGCGGTCTGCCAAAGTTGAGGTTGTTTCGGCAGTCTCTCGATATAACTTCAAAATTTCTTGCTTGTCAGAGTCTGTTAATTTTCTCACGGTAGATACCAAAAATCTTTACTAAGCTCGTTTTCGTCCGCTGGTACGCCGCGTTCGTCTTAGTGATGCGTCATATTCTAAGACAGCGCCCATGCCAAATAACACTCCACTAAACACCCAAAACACTTCTAATATCTCTCCACTTTGATAATTGGGGCCTTGGGCATATTTAAACCACATATCTGCAATGTAGAGCGAAAAGGCCGCCGCTGCAATCATTCGCCAAGACTGGGAAACTCTTCCTCCCCAAAAGGCTAGTAGCAGGGTGGTAGCAATAATTAGCAAAACTACATCGCTAACTACGTAAAACCAATTCAAAATAGCGACTAGCAGTTCTGAGGGTATTTCCTGTTGCATAGAAATCCACCATGCCAACAAACTACCGAACACTGCAATTGCTAACACAATTAGCCACTGCCATTTTTCCAGATTGATTCGCCTGGAAGCCACAGCTAAAATCATGCCTGCGCCAAGTAATAAATAACTAAGTACAAAAAATATATCGCCTACAGACACATCCGGTTCATCTTTTAAAACTATTTCGGTATAGCCGAAAATTATCCCCCCAATGAAATAGGAAAGCATACCTAGCCCAATTAAGAGCCAAACATTCCGGCCACTGACGATTTGCTGACTCAGCCAGTTCCTCAAGCATAAGATACTGGCACCCAAATAAGCTAAAGCTTCAAAAATATTTGTGCCAATCACATACCACTCGGCTCGGCTTTCGATGCCATCTGCTCCGGGAACTTTGGCACTAAACAACAAAAAGTATAGCAGTGCCAGTACGGCCCAGCCAATATTAGCTAAAACAATGTTCTGAGTGTTGAAAATTGATTTAGAAAGGAACGAATTCTCGTAAGAGTTATTCATAAGACTTGACTATGTAGATGCACTCTGGCAGTATTTTGAGTTAAAGGACTGTATATCTAGCAGTGTGTCTGTCAGGTAATACACAATCGGACACCAAAAGCAAGTGCCAGTGGCAGGATTTTTGTGAAAAAATTTCCATGCTACTGCCATAGTTTACCCAGTGGCGATTGATTTAGCCAAGTGATAAACAGCGATCGCTCGGCTTCTGGCATATCTTCTAGCTTATAAATCACTTGTTTGGTAAAATTAGCGTTGCCAAAATAGGCCTTTCCTAATCGATGCAGTTCTTGTAACAGGATAACTACATGATTTTCTTGCCAATCAGGTATTTTGGCTGTCGGCAAAGGATTAGTAGATACCAAATATTTAACCGCTTCTAGGGAAGATGCTTGGGGAAATTGTTTTTGCTTGAACACCTCCGCAATATCTTTTTCAAATAATGCAGCTTGCCTAGCACCTAAAAACTCTTCAATGTCAATAGAAACACCCTGCAACAGCAAAATACCGGCTTGGACTAAAATCGCCGTTTTGCCATGACCACCTGTGTCACTATCTAGTTGCTCTAAACGGATTTTACCCCAAACACTAAAGCGTTCGGGTTCTTCCAGCAAAACACAGGCTTTACCCCGGTTATCCGTTAATTCTCTCCATAAGGCTCTAGCTTCTTCTTCTTGACTAGCTTTGAATACGCTAATCAAGCGAAAAGTCTGCCCTTGATAACTAAGGATCGGCACCTGCTGATCCTTTTTTGGGTGCTGAATGCTTGATATTTCAACATCCTGCCGTTTGAGAATAAACATGGCACTAGCAAATAACTCCTCACAGGGGCACTCTTAATATGGAATATATAATGGCATTTGGCAGCATCGCCAAGGCTGAAATTACCTAGCATACTGTGGGAATAAGCCTAGCGATCGCCAGATCCTTCCCGAAGGTAGCCGCCCAGAGGACGGTGGCGTTAACAGGCAAATAACCCCTTGACAACTCAATATATCTAAACCAATACTCCATCTGTTTCGTTTTCGGTGTAGATTGCACTAACTAGCGACTAGCATCTTAGCCTTGCTAGTGGTAAATCTGCAATTTTTGATTGCTTCTTGGTACGCGAAAACGATATAATGGTATAAATGACTCTTTCGGGAGTCATTAATTTATGTTGGGCGCGTAGCTCAGTGGATAGAGCCACGGATTTCTAATCCGTTGGTCGCAGGTTCGAACCCTGCCGCGCTCGTTTTAACTTAATACGAACCCTAAAGAAGCCTTTTCATGGTAATTTACCAAATAGGCTTGAGAGTTCATATAAATGCACCACACAAAAGATAAGGGTGATCTAGCAGCTGCTAAAGTGATAGCAGATTTAGTCGAGAAAGAATATTCAGTTTTCATACCAGTAGTAACTGAACATGCACCCTTTGATTTGATTGCCTACAAAGATGGCAAATGTTACAGAATTCAAGCTAAATACAGTTGTGATGGCACACTGAAAAATAAAAGCAATTGGGCAGACAAGAATGGTTGTCATGAGAAAAAGTACAAATCTGATGACTTTGATTTCTATGGCCTTTATTTGCCAGATATAAACAAAGTAGTATATCCATCAATCACGTTTGGCGGTTGCGGTATTAGGACAACGCCACCTAAATCACCCAATCCTTTTTATTGGTGGGAAGATTTTACAGATTTAACTGAAGTAGCACTTAAGCGAACCTACAAGGAGTTTGGCGTTGATTTAACAACTAGAAAGGTTAACCCAGACTCTAGAATTCATACCAGAAAAGTTGAAAGGCCAACAAAAGAAGAACTAGAAAAACTAGTTTGGGAAAAGCCAACCGCACAAATTGGGAGAGATTTTAGCGTGTCTGATAAAGCTGTAGAAAAGTGGTGTAAGGCTTATGGGGTAGAAAAGCCACCCAGAGGATATTGGGTGAAAAAGGCTTATGGAAAAGTGGAACTACAGTTAACAGAAACTGGAGAAAAACTGGAGAAAATATTAAATCATCAATAATTAATGCTTCTTAGCGATCAAATTTAGAGCGCAATAGACTTAAGTCATTGAATTTTTAACAGGTTGTATTTTAACAGCTAGCGCGTACCATTATATCTGAAAATTAAGCTGAGATGATGAAAGGGATAATTCTTTATATCTCCTCTATCGCGGTATACAGATAGTACTGAAGCGACAGTGATTGTTTTCTATGTCAAATCATAGCCAAAATTCTATCCTGCATAGCCAAATCATAGTCAAAAATGCAAGTAATAGAGTCGAATTTTCAACATTCAGATTCCTTAAAAAGCCTGAAACCCTCGACTTCTCGTCAGTTATTTCGTTAATTTAAAAAGCCCGTGACGAGGATTGAACTCGTGACCTCACCCTTACCAAGGGTGTAGCCCAGAAGCCCAGAAGCCTTACCTATAAGCACCCTAGCGAGTCCTAGCACAACCTTTAAGACGGGTTTAGGACAGTGAGGGAAATCAAGCCAGTTAATAATAATGGTTCTATTCAACTAAAGTTTTCCGTAGGGGGTAAACGGTACTCATTTAACCCAATCCCCGGCGGGCAGTTTACTAACCACAGGGACTACAAGACGGCACAGGCGATCGCCAGCCAAATACAAAATGACATCCTAGCTAAGAACTTTGACCCAACACTAGACCGCTATCGACTAACTCCAAAGCAACCTATACAATCCAGTACCCAAGCCTCAAAACCTCTAACGCTTCTAGAACTGTGGGATTACTGGGTAGACAGCCTCAACCTTTCAGTAGCTACCAGACAACATCATTACAGAGCGATTAGGCAGCAGATTATTAAAGCTAATCCTGATTTGCTAGATACCCTGTGGTTGACCCAATCCCACTTAGGAGCCTCAACTTTTAATCAACGCCTGGGTTATTTGAAAAGATGCTATCGCTGGGCTGTATCAAAAACCCTGGTAACTAGTAACCCCTATGACGAGCTAAAAACCCGTAGAGTGTACGCTAAGTCAATCAAACCCTTTACTTCTAGAGAGATAAAAGTGATTATCCGGGGTTTTGAAGAGTCAGCCATACACTACGCGCCCTTTGTTAAGTTTTTATTGGCTACAGGTGTTAGGACATCTGAAGCCATTGGGTTACGTTGGTGTCATGTGGACTTTGACCAAGGTTTTATAACCATCCAAGAAAGTCTCTCTAGAGACTGGGCCGGTAACGGGTATCAGAGGGTTAGAAAGGAGACTAAAACAGGTGGTAGCAGACATCTGGGAATGACTGATGAGCTACGGCTACTATTATGGTCAATCAAACCTCCTAAACCTGACCAAGATTCCTTAGTATTTACTACGGTTCAAGGAAAAACGATAGATGATGGTAACTTCCGAGAGAGGTACTGGGTTAAGGTACTAACTAAAGTCGGCATAGATTACCGAAGACCCTATACAACTCGGCATACTACTGCTAGTCATGCCATAGATCAAGGAACCCCGGTTACTGGGGTGGCATATTTACTAGGGCATAAAGACACCCGAATGGTTATGCAAACTTATGGTCATCTGGTTAACCGTCCAGACTTACCGGACATCCCTATCGGCTGAGATAACTAGGGTAGTTGGGAATAGTCCTACCAGAGTTTTAGGGTATATCTGACTAAGTAGAGGTAACTGTAACTTTTATAAAAGCCCTATTTTTAACTAAGCATTTCTCTTCAGTAGTTGTTTACCCTCTGGTTATCCTTCCAGGGGGCTTTTATTTGGGCATAGGGGTAACTGGCTTGCGCTGGCGATCGCTTCAGGTATTATCAGCCAGCCTAAAATACCAAATAACCTCAAAATCGGTTAACTCCATGTGCCAGTTTTTACTAAAAATATGCCAGTTAGCTACTGACATTAATATTTTATAGGTTACAATAGGAGTATACTAAGAAATAAAAATAACAATGAATAACCAGAGAACTACCCGGAAAGTTAAGTTACAGGTCTGGTTAACTGAACAAGAGCATGAACTACTACAGCAAGCTGCCACTGAGACAGGACAGGGGATGTCTAGCTATGTCCGGTCTACTGTACTCAAGGCAATCAAGGCAGATTTAGGGGTAACAGTAAACCCGGAAGTATAAATACCTATTCTTAAAGGTATAGATTTAGATATCTTTAGGATTCCTTAAGGTTTCCAGTATTGCCCAGAGCCTAGAACCATGATTCTACTGTTAACTAACCAGACTTGACTGATTATAAGTAAGTTCAATAAGGATTACTCAGATGACTAGAACATCAAAGGTTAACTTCAGGGCTACTGAACAGGAAGTGGCAAAGATTAAGGAACTGGCTAAGGTAGCAGGTTACAGCCAGTCAGAATATATCAGGTTAGCTGCTTTAGGCTTCCCAGTGCAACCACTACAAACCAAATAGGGCAACCAGTTAGCAGCTAGTTACCCTAAAGTTCAATATTTAGTTCAAACAAACACAGGGCTAATGCCCAAGGATTCAAATAATGGATTACTCAAACAAAACCAACTTAAAGGAAGTCGATATGTCTGATTATAACAGCTTTAATGATACTAAGTCAAGCGCTATTAGCTTTGATGAGGATGACAGCGCCAAAGCAGATAGGCTTCTAAGCTTGTTGTACTCGGTTGACTTCTTTGGGCATTCTATTGGGTCAGGTGGGGATAAATCTAGGGCAAGTGATCCTAAAGATATCCATGCCTCTGAAAGAGCCAGGAAGTTGGCAAAAGATTACATTCAGAACTCAAGAGAGAAAGCTTACTCATTCTGGCAAATATTTGAGGCTGCTTATGGGAAGCATTTAGAGTTAGATGGTTGGGCTGATATTGTCCATTATGAGGGTGTAGCGACTACCAGAAGTAAACTGATGGCTAAGTTAGAGAAAGCTTTGCAGATGTCATCTCCCCAAGCATCTAAGGGCTTTTATGAGCGCCAACTAGAACAAATGTTAGAGGGTAGAAAGTTTCAACCAGTCCAGAAGTATTTAACCAAGGTTTATAAAGAATATTCAGAGAAGAAAGTCTGGACTAACCATCTGGGTTTTGAGGAACAGGAAAGGATAAATACAGAGAAAGGGGTATCTAGATTTGCTCCATTTTATATTGAGAGTGACTTACAACCTCTGCCAGAGTGGGATAACTTAGGTAAAGTGCTATTTGGTACTGATGACCCATTAACCCAAGAAATGATTACTAGTTGGTTATGTGGGGCTGTTCAGAGAGCTATAACCCCAGGTTGCCTAATGAAGCGATCGCTGATTCTCAAAGGTGATCAAGATGCGGGTAAGTCAGCATTTACCAGAATATTAGCTAAGTCTTGGGGTACTGAGTTAAGGGCTGGTACATCCGAGGCTGATATTATCCGCCTTTGTAAGTTTACTTGGATTATGGAACTATCCGAGTGTGACCGCCTATTCAAAGGCAAAGAGGCTAGTGTACTAAAAAGCTTACTGAGTACCACAAAAGACACATATATTCAGAAATATAAAGAAGCTGATGAGGCATCAGTAACAGAGCGGGTAACTCTATTCATCGGTACAACTAATGAGTCTAAGTTTTTAGTTGATACTACAGGTAATAAGCGCTTCTGGGTTGTAGACTTAGCCGATGGGTGGAAACTGCCTTTATCCTGGTTAGAAGATAATGTGGATCAACTATGGGCTACTGCTTACCATAAGTTACTCAATGGGCATTCTACAGACTTGTCAGAGGATAGCCAAGTAGCCTCAGAGGTTAGAAACCGCGAGTACATGATTGAGGGTAGCTGGGTTGAACAGTTAGAGAGGGTGCTAGAGGTAGCCACAAAAGAGGGTAACAGAGAGATCGCCTTTAAGGTAGTTGATATCCAGTTAGCTATGGGGACTCATGCGGATAACCAAGGGAAAAATAAGACTGCGGTTATTAATAGCCTTAAGCAGTTAGGTTATGATCAGCGACCGATTAAGGTAGGCGGTAAGACAGAGAGAGTTTATGCCTTAAAGACTACTGAGAAACCCATAATGGCTAAGTTTGTTGGCACGGGTGAGTGGTGCTATTGGTCAACAAAGTTAGGGGGTTGGCAGTCTAACCAGGATGTAACCGTAGAAGTTAGGAAGGAAGCCAGAGGTCAAGCATAGGCAGTTAATAGCTAAATAACTAACCATAGGTTACATCGGCATTAGCTGGTGTAACCTTTAAAATGCTTATAGGGTAAGGCTTTGAGAGTTAGGCTACATAAAAAGGTTACATCGGGTTACATTATTTTTAGGAAAATGTAACCGCTAGGATTCATAAGGGGTATAGCTTTCAGCCATTAGGTTACATAGTTACATAGTTTTTAGATAAGAAATATCACCCAACTAACTATGTAAAAGTTCAAGGGGATTTTGATGTAACTATGTAACCTAGAGGCTATACCCTATACTGTATAAGGATTTCAGAGGTTACATAGAGATGTAACTTTGTAGCCTAAGAATGTAACCATGTAACCTAACCAGTAACCCAGCGATCGCCTAACACCCCTTAGCCTTCTCTGGTATCCCTTAAGACAACCACCGGGGGCTTAAGTTATAAATCAGTATTACCTTACACAATCATTTGCAGAGCCGATCGCTCTGGCGGTTAAGCTGTCATCAACCACAGCCACATAGTTAGCGCGGTCTAGTCGGCTAGCAAATACTTCCTTAACTTCTGCCTCCATCTGCTGCATTAGGTCATTACCGAGTAGATTTAGGAAATCCGATTTAGCTAGCCAGATGTTTGCACCTCTATTTTGTGCCCTATCTACCAACTGATCACTATCTGTAAACATTAGGTATGTCCCACTGGAGCCATGATGAAACCAGAACACATTAGCGCCCGATAGTACACCCGCATAATAAACCTTACATTGGGTTCTATCAAAGGGTTCATCATCCCCATCATCATCTAAATCACTTACTGGGGTTTGGATTTGGGCTTGTTCCTGGGGTTGATTTGTTCTAGGTGCGCCCATTTGAAACACCATATAGGGTATAAACCCTAACCCCCCGATGATAGCTATTGTGGCAGCTAACCTAATAGGATGCTTTTCAATAAGGTTTAGATATTTATTTAGCATTAAACTTACTAGTATCCGATACTACTAATCTCAGTCTATTCTGGTAAATCACTGAGGTCAAGGATACCAATCATCTAGGCTAACTACTAGGGTTTATGTGATAAGCATTACCTGATATCCTATCATGTGCGCTGACTCCTTACTCCTGACTCCCTACTCACCAATGGATAACCTCAAAACCCCTCTAGGATGCATCAGAGGGGCTTGTTTTACCTATTCACCCATGAGTCAACTATACCAGAGCATTCGCCTTGAACTTATACCAGACATTCTAAATATCAGTATATTTACAGATATAACCATTAGTTACATTGGTTATATTGGTTATATAGAAACGGAAGAGGGCATGGGAAAGGCAATAACGGTTAGATTCTCAGATGAGGATTATGAAACACTAAAGAAAGCGCACTTCGAGTATTGCCAGCAAATAGGGGAACTGATTTCCCTTAATCAGTACATGGTTATGAGGTTGCTAAACAAACCTCAGTCAGAAAAGTAAACCGCCAAACAAATACCGGGAGTAGCTACGAACTACACCCGGCAATCAAAAACAAATCATTGAAATATTAGGAGCATAATAACATGGCTAATGCAACAGTTCAAGCTTCAGTTACCGCTACTGAAAAATACTACATTCCAGTGGTTGAGAAAAGATTGGATAACATCTTTAAGGCTATGAAAAAAGCGGGGGTTGTATGGGATAGTACAATCAATCATATTGATCAGTATATGACTGCTAATGAAGAAATAAAGGAAGATTGGATTAACTTAACCCCACAAGATAACCGGAAGAGAAACATGGTTTATGTTCTCTATATCGCTTCCTAATCAACCCGAATAAACTATAAGAAAACCCCGGTAAGTTAACTAGACCTACCGGGGGTTAAACTATGCCTTACTGAAGGCTTTAGAAACCGCCTACAAGGGACTGAATGATAAACATATCATCAGTAGTCAGGTTGTCTATATCAGGGATTTCAACTGCATTTTTAGACTGTTCAACCAGTTGTCTGATTAGTATTACTTCAGTTGGCCAGGTATCTCGAAATGGGGCTGCTGCTAACTTAGACTCATCCTCAAACAAGTCTTGCAACAGGTATTCTAACCAAACAATGTTGTTATCAAAGGGGTCAAAGTCAGCCATTAAAGCGACTAGGGATTCATGGAGTTCTCGACAGTTCTTGTAGGTCTGACCACGCCAGATTAAACCGCCATTGCCAAAACGCGCTGTGGTTGACTCGACTCCGGTCTGAGGATGAGTAATCAACTGAACAACCAAGCCTAAGTACTTAGCAACTAGGGCATTGTCGCCATACTCAAGTCGGTAGTTAGTCAGATAGATACTGACCTGTTCAGGTGTTAGAGTTCCGAACTTGATAGCAGTATCGATAAACTGCTCTAAGAACTTCATAGTTGCTTTTCTTGACTCTGCCTTGACGCGCTTCTCATCGGCTGCCTTTTGTCGCTCGGCTTCCTGTTCAGCCTGTAGCTTCTTAACAGTTGCTAAATGTTCATCAATATATTGTTGCCAGTTGCCAGACATTTGTTTTTACCTACTTGATTTATTTGTCCATCTACTAAAGAGAATGTCAAATACAAAAATCATCTGAAACGCCTAAAACTCATAAAAGATGTATTTGACTAAATCAGGTAAATGGGATAACTAAAATGAAAACTAAAGCATTATCATTTCGGGTTGAGGAAAGTACTTATAACTGGCTGGCAAGCTTGGCTGAGAAATCTAAACTACCAATCTCAGAAGTAGTCAGAGAAATACTTAAGGTCAGTCAGATGACTCAGGGGACTAGACGCGCCTATGGTGAATGTTTAGAGTATTTGGCATCAGTAGAAGCTGATGATTTCTTAGTCGGTCTAGACGCGCTTGTAGAGGCTATTAAACCTGAGTTCGGGTTAAGCATTGTGAGATAAAAGCCATTCCATCTGAAGGCTGG
>NZ_JAVRCI010000093.1:0-25392 GCF_034530835.1 Nostoc sp. DedQUE12b
GTCAACCGGAAATCAACCGTTTAGCGATCGGTGTGGGGATGATTCCTAGAGGCGAGGTTGGGTTAGTGTTTGCTGGTGTCGGCGCTGCCAGTGGCGCTCTCTCGAAACCATTAGGAGCAGCAATTATCATGATGGTTATCTTGACAACCTTTTTAGCTCCTCCATTGTTACGATTTGTGTTTCCAGATCCAAAAACCGTGGATGGAAGCTCAGAGCAACTAATCTTAGACGGTTCCTCTGGGACTTCGTTGGTAATTGAAACACCTCAGTCGAGGATGCCAGCATCAAATGACAGCAGCAATTTGGGAGTAACTCCAGATTCTGGCGATCGTTAATTATTGAGAATGGGGAATGGGGCATTGGGCATTGGGCATTAGGAGTGCTGAGTTAAGAGTTAAGAGTTAAGAGTTTTGTTTATCTCCTTGTCCCCTCATCTCCCCGCTCCCCTGCCCCTCTGCCCCTCTGCTCCCCTGCTCCTTTTCTCCTCTGCTCCAATTGTGCAGTGGAAACTTCTATCCTAAAATCTCCGTCCCGTGTGATTGTAGAATAATCATTTGTTTATAATTTCTACCAGCATTCAGAATGTTACTTAATTTCTAGTCTGCCTTGGCTTGTTAGCCTTTATCTGAATATTTTCTAGATAATTGGGGAGTAACACCCATAAATCTTGCTAGATCGTTTGACAGTAATGGGAATTATTTACTCAGTGCATCGATGGCAACAAAGAACAAACACTTATCAGTAAACAGCTATCAATTATCAGCTTTCTAGCTTTATTGGGAGTCAGAGTTCTCCATCTGTAAAGGTGGAAGGTTTCGCATGGGAATTTAAACTTAATTTGAAACCCGATCAATGATTTAAGTGTGTCTAAATACCAGCTTAAAAATCAAACAAGGGATTCAGAGATCAAGTTTCGGTGGTGATGGTGTGATGATGATTTACCAATGAGTTGAGATATTGACGGCTCCCATGAATGTGAATTAGGAGAAAGGACTGTGAAATTACACTGGTTACTACCCAGCACTATTGGAACTATCTTCATGCTATCGTCGCCAGCAATGGCCGCGAGGCTTGAATCTTGGCGCTTTGATGCCAATCAAAACAGGCTGGAAATTAATACTGTAGGAGCAGTTCAACCCCAAGCACAACTAATTTTCAACCCAACTCGGCTGGTAATTGATTTGCCAGGAACTACATTTGGTCGTCCACAGTTAACCCAACAGGTGGGTGGTGGAATTCGCTCAATCCGTGTTGGACAGTTTGATGTAGATACAACACGCATAGTTGTCGAACTGACTCCTGGTTACAGTTTAGACCCCAAACGAGTGAAATTTGTTGGTACAACTGGCGATCGCTGGACAGTGCAATTACCTACGCCAGAAGTTGAAAAAGTAGCTACTTCTCCTAGAAATGCTTACAGCGTAGTTACCCCAGATTCGGAAACTAGACCTAGTATTTCAAGGGTTGCCAGTACTACACGAGGAGCAACTGAAATTGAGAGCTTACAGGTAACAGGTGATGGGTTGTTCATTCGTACCAGTGGTGGTAATCCTCCGATTCAGGTAATTCGCAGCCGCGATCGCGCTACCATCTTTCTAGATATCTCTGGTGCATCTTTATCACCACGTCTGACGCAGCAGAGTAATATACCCGTTAACAAACATGGTATTAGCCGCGTCGAATTCACCTCATTGCAAACCCAACCTCCTGGTGTCCGCCTAACTTTGCGGGTAGATAAAAATAGCCCAGATTGGCGAGCAAGTAATAGTAACGATGGTGGTTTGATAGTTCTACCTAGTCGCGTTGTCAGATTGCCTGGAAGTAATAATTCGGACAATGAGTCAGAAGCCGTTTCCTTGCCCAATAGACCATCACCATCTACCAACAACTCGGTAGCAACAATTGAGTCCGTGCAACTTGCTGATAATGGCAAACAACTGCTAATTAGAGGCAGCCAACCTTTATCTGCTACGGGAACCTGGGATAGATCCTTAGGTATTTTCCGCGTCACAATTACTAATGCCAAGTTAGCTCCCAGAGTTATAGGGCCTACTTTTGCTCCAAATAGCCCCATTCTTCGGGTACGTCTGCAACCTCAAGCATCCACCAATACAGTGGTTGTTTTAGTTCAACCAGCAGGAGGAGTGCAGCTTGGGCAACCCCAGCAAATCGGCGACCAGCTTTTGGCTCTACCAATACAAGGTTCTCGGCGAGTTGTCAGCCTCCCTGGAAGACCACCCTTTGCTTTACCTGGGCTACCACCGCCGAACCGCGGGCCATTCCCAGACCCAAACAATCCAAATCCCCTGCCCCCAACACAACCACAACGCCGAATTACCAATGGGCGAGTGGTAGTCCTTATTGACCCCGGACATGGTGGTAAAGACCCTGGAGCTGTAGGTCTTGGTGGACTACGCGAAAAGGATATTATTTTGCCTATTAGCAAAAGAATAGCTCAGGTATTGCAGCAAAATGGCGTTCAGGTAGTTATGACGAGGGATTCTGACTATTTCGTTACCCTTCCGGGACGAGTGCAATTAGCAGAGCGAGCTAATGCTGATGTGTTTGTTAGTATTCATGCTAATGCAGTCGGCCCAGGTCGTTCGGATGTCAGTGGCTTAGAAACGTATTATTACGATAGTGGTTTGGGTTTGGCTCGCAGTGTCCATAACAGTATTCTCCAAGGTGTAAATGTCAGAGATAGGGGAACGCGGCGAGCCAGATTTTTTGTCCTCAGAAAAAGTTCTATGCCTTCGATTCTGGTAGAAACAGGTTATTTGACCGGTCGAGAGGATAACGCTAAACTCAGAAACTCAGCTTACCAAAATCAAATGGGAGAAGCGATCGCTCGTGGCATTCTTCAGTATCTAAAGAGAAGATAAGTAATTTAGTCTAAATTTCTAAATTGTTGAGTAAGTACATCTAATCTTTACCATTTTTATCCAATTTAGTAGTAAAACAATTTAAGTATTCTTGCGGCGGGATAAAAGTAGCTTCTTTGTTATTGTCATTTGATACTTTGCAAGTCAACAAATTTTGGATTTTAGACTTCGGCTCCTTTCGGCTTTGCTACCTCGACTTCGCTCGGCATAAGTCAAGGCAAGTCGCTCAGTCGAACGATTTTGGATTTGTATCACCTACAACAGGTGTTAGTGTAGCAAGACGCTAGTCTGGCAGGAAACTAAAATAGGGAATCTAAAATTTAAAATTGGCAGTCAAATTTATATAGGCTAATGGCATGGCAAAATCAGAGGAGCGTGCTATATTTTACGCCATTAGCTGTGTCTTAATAACAGCGCCAAACTCAAGTGTGCGCGGTGACGGTGTGAGGATTTGCCAATATGTTGAGATGTTGACGGCTCCCATAAATGTGAATCAGGAGAAAAGACTGTGAAATTACGCTGGTTACTATCCAGTACTATTGGAACCATCTTCATGCTATCGTCGCCGGCAATGGCCGCGAGACTTGAATCTTGGCGTTTTGATGCCAATCAAAACAAGCTGGAAATTAATACTCAAGGGGATGTTCAACCCCAAGCACAATTAATTTTTAACCCGACTAGACTAGTAATTGATTTACCAGGAACCACATTTGGCCGCCCGCAGCTAACCCAACAAGTGGGCGGTGCAATTCGTTATATTCGTGTTGGGCAGTTTGACGAACAAACAACGCGCATAGTGGTTGAACTGACTCCTGGTTATAGTTTAGACCCTAAACGAGTGCAATTTGTGGGTACAACTGGCGATCGCTGGACAGTGCAATTACCTACGCCAGAAGCTGACAATGTACCCGCAAGAAACACTGAGGGGCAACCAGAACAGGCTATAGCCACCGATACTTCACCCAGAACATCTACACAAACATTCCCCCCAAGAAATATTTACAATGTGGTGACAGCAGGTTCTGTAAATCCACTGAACACCAGACCACTAAACAACAGAATGGTTGTCGCCAAAGTGACTCAAATTGAGAACTTACAAGTCACTGGTGATGGTTTTTTTATCCGCACCAATGGTGGTAATCCTCAAATTCAGGTAAATCGTAGCAACGATCAGAAGGCAATTAACATCGACATTGCTGGTGCAACTCTATCACCAAGTTTAGAGCAGCGAGATTTGTCGATTAATCGTTATGGTGTTAGCCGTATCCAGTTCACCCAGCTGCAAACCAACCCATCTGTTGTTCGCCTGACTTTACAAGTAGATGAAAATAGTCAAAATTGGCGAGCAACTACTAGCAGTGTTGGTGGTTTCGTGGTTCTACCCAGTCGTGGAGTTGCCCAGCTGCCTGGAAGTAACAGTCCACGTCCCATAGCACCAAGTAACACGCCTGCTAACATTCAGTCTGTGCAACTGGCTAATAATGGTACACAATTGCTGATTCGAGCCGACCAAACTTTGTCTGCCACAGGAGGCTGGGATAGAACCTCTGGTCTGTTCCGTATCACTATCAACAATGCTAAGTTAGCTCCCAAAGTCACAGGCCCGACTTTTAATCCTAATAGCCCGATTTTGCGGGTACGCCTGCAACCACAAGAATCCAACACTGTCACCGTTTTGGTTCAACCAGCAGCCGGAGTACAAATTGGGGAACTCAACCAGGTTGGCGACCAGTTTTTAGCTTTAGAATTACGACGCTCTAGTAGCAGCATCACACCGCCCATTGCTTTACCTCCTCTGCCATTACCAGACCAAGGACAATTACCAAATTCCACAGATAACCCCCGTCCAATCTCCCAGCCACGACCACGCCCCTCAGCTCCCAGAGGGAAATTGCTAGTTGTTATTGACCCAGGACATGGTGGAAAAGACTCAGGTGCCCCTGGTTTGGGGGGACTTTTAGAAAAGGATGTAATTCTGCCTATTGGCAAAAGGGTAGGAGCAATTTTAGAGCAAAACGGTGTGCAAGCTGTACTAACACGGGATGCCGACTTTTTTGTAGAACTTCAGGGACGGGTAGATATTGCCAAGCGAGTTAACGCGACTTTGTTTGTCAGCATTCACGCTAATTCCATTGAGAATCGCCCTGATGTCAATGGTTTAGAAGTTTATTATTACGAGAGCGGTTATGGTCTGGCTGAAGCAGTTCGTAAAACTATTCTCCAGGATATCGGTACTATTAAAGATCGGGGAACTCGCAAAGCCAGATTCTATGTTCTTAGGAAAAGCTCCATGCCTTCGATTTTGGTAGAAACAGGCTATATGAGTGGTTACGAGGATAATCCCAGATTGGGAACACCAGAATATCAAAATCGGATGGCAGAAGCGATCGCTCGTGGCATTCTAAAATACTTACAGCAGAGGTAATATAGTACAAATTACTAATTAAAGAGGTGGTATTTAAACTTCTTTGATGTGCAGAATTTAGTGGTCAAATTGGAGATTGTCTGCTAAGTTCTGTATTTTAAATCCCAAAACCTAAATATATATCTGCCTGTGTATTCATCTTCCATTTTTGAAGGGAATCTTGACGATTTTTCCGAGCGAGAACCCCAACGAGCCCCAATTGGCATCTTTGATAGTGGTGTGGGTGGGCTAACAGTACTGCGACAAGTATATCGACAACTCCCCAATGAATCAATTGTTTACTTTGGGGATACAGCTAGACTTCCTTACGGAATTCGTTCACAAGCAGAAATTTTACGATTTACACGTGAAATTATTACCTGGCTACAACAGCAACAGGTAAAAATGGTAATTATGGCTTGCAACACCAGTTCTGCCTTAGCCCTAGAAACTGTGCGTCAAGAATTCAGCATACCCATTTTGGGAGTAATCCTACCGGGTGCAAAAGCTGCGGTGCAGCAAGGAAAGCGGATTGGTGTAATTGCCACTCCAGCTACAGCTAAAAGTAATGCTTATAAGCACGCTATTCTCGAAATTGCTCCCGATGTGCAAGTCTGGCAAGTTGGATGTCCAGAGTTTGTGCCACTGATTGAGCAAAACCGCATTCACGATCCTTATACTGCTGAAGTGGCACGAGCCTACCTAGAGCCTTTATTAGAGCAGGAAATTGACACCTTAGTTCACGGCTGTACTCATTATCCCCACCTTACACCAGTACTGCGATCGCTCCTCCCCTCACAAGTCCAGTTGGTCGATCCAGCTGTTCATGTTGTGGCAGCTTGTGCCCAAGAACTAGACTTACTAGGCTTAAGAAATACTCATCTACCATTACCAACTCGCTTCGCCGTCAGCGGTTGCCCGCAACAGTTTTCCCAGTCAGGAGTGCAGTGGCTAGGCTATACCCCAATGGTTGAAGAGGTTTCCTTCACTGATATCGCTATTTCCCAACTCCATAAAACTAATTAGTCCTTAGTCCTTAGTCATTAATCATTTATCGAAACAAATGACGAATGACGAATGACTAAGGACAAATGACTATTGACTATTAACTGATATCTCCTGCTTGCGTTTTCCTTCGCTAGATGAAGGGAAACTTGTAGGAACAGTCTTTGTACCCGTTCGCTTTGCCAGTGCTAATAACAGGTAGACTGTGAACAAATATCCAGAGGCTAAAATAAAAATCATCATAGGTATACTTCCGTAAATCATTGTTCTACTAGCACCCTTCTAAACGAATATAAAATTCCATAAAATTAGTAGAACCTCAGCCAAGCAAGTGCATTCTTGATGACTGTAGTTTCCTATGGTAAAATTACTTATAGAGATAAAATCCTCTACGGACAAAGAATTTATGAGCTAATGCGACTTCTTGCAGACCATAGATCCCACAGCAGTTAGCTTGCCGTTTAGCAATCTAAAACTACGATTCTCAGCGGTCTACTCGATCTGCTTTATTTTTGCTCAAACTGCTGTGAAAAGAGCAATGCTTGCGCTCTACGTGCGCGGAGTACGTATAGCGGTTTCCCATAGGGATATCACACAGCTCCAAACCAGGAGTTTTGTCTATCGCAGGAAAATTAAAGAATTTATTCCCTTAATCTAACCGACGAATACTTATTTTAGAATCACAACACCAAGCCAGTAAAATCAACTAGTAGCTGACTTAACTTGTGGGGTGCGAATATCTTACAAAATTTAAAATTCCTATATTTTAGCGTAACACAACGACCCTGAATTTTGAGCTTATTCGGCTGCTAAATTTCAAATTTTTTGAAGAGCTACACCTCAATCTGGATAAATTTAGCCTTATATCTTGGCGACAAAATTAAATCGCTTGCTTTTTGTCAATAAGTAATATTGCTTAAATTATCTTTAGAACTGTGGCAAGAAAGGTGAGATGAGAAACTACTTAACATAATTTAATTTGGAATTTATCCCGTGTACTGAGAATTCATCTTTTAAGTTAGTTTAAAGTTTAATTAGCCACAGATTAAGTGTAATTGCTTATTGACAAAACCCTCAACAACCTTAATTATCACCCATAGACTCATAAAAATGGGATTACCTGATGAAAACTTTGCGCTGGCACAGGGTTATCTTAAAATGAGTGTAGGATATGTAAACTTTCGTAACCTAAGTCAGAGTCCGCCCATCCATGACCCCAGCCACCTCCCTGTTTACCCCTGTGGAAGCAGACCTGCGACTACTAGCAGATAACCTAAAACAGCTAGTTGGAAATCGCCACCCCATTCTGTTTGCAGCAGCCGAACATTTATTCGGAGCTGGGGGAAAGCGTATCAGACCAGCAATTGTCCTGCTAATATCGCGGGCAACAATGTTAGACCAAGAAATTACACCGCGTCATCGCCGCCTTGCTGAGATTACAGAAATGATTCACACAGCAAGCTTAGTACATGATGATGTGGTAGATGAATCAGACGTGCGGCGAGGCGTTCCTACCGTTCATAGTTTGTTCGGGAACCGCATTGCAATCTTAGCAGGAGATTTTCTCTTTGCCCAATCGTCCTGGTATTTAGCAAACTTGGACAATTTGGAGGTAGTGAAACTGCTCTCAGAAGTCATTATGGATCTGGCTACTGGGGAGATTCAGCAGGGACTAAATCGTTTTGATGCTGGTATCTCTATTGAAACTTACATTGAAAAGAGTTACTACAAAACAGCTTCATTAATTGCCAACAGTTCTAAAGCTGCTGGGTTACTCAGTGAAGTCTCGCGAGAAACTGTTGAGCATCTATATAACTACGGTCGTCATTTTGGTATAGCATTTCAAATTGTTGATGACATTTTAGATTTCACCAGTACAACAGATACCTTGGGTAAACCAGTGGGGTCGGATCTCAAAAGTGGTAATCTAACTGCACCCGTTTTATTTGCTTTGGCGGAAAAACCATCTTTAGAAGTGCTGATTGAACGAGAGTTTGCTCAAGAAGGAGATTTAGAGCAAGCATTAGCACTGATTCAAGATAGTCAAGGTATACAGCAGGCGCGAGAGTTAGCTGCTCACCATGCTAAGTTGGCAATTGAACATCTTGCAGTTCTCCCATTCTCAGAATCCCACCAGGCATTGATTAACATAGCTGAGTACACACTGAGTCGCCTTTATTAAATCAGTTATCAGTTCTTAAGTAGAAAGTTGGGATTTAGATGTAAGTGTGTTGTGGCTGACGTAACGCACCAAAAACCTGAAATGTTGTGTTGTGCTAGCGCTTTAACACACTAAAGCAGTTTTATGTTTAATTCAATCCACTTATTTAGCAGGTAGAAAGTGGGGTTTTTCTTTGGAAGTTCTTTGGGATTTCCAAAAAATAAATTACTACTTCTGGGGTGGATAGTGTCGGCTGAAAGCTCACTCTTAAGACTTGCCCGCTTTTGGTTACTGGGCACCTCACAATAAAGAATGGGATATTTTTTAATGTGAAAGTTATTAAGTATAAAACTCTGCTTCATTAGGAAACTAAAACTTGAAAACAGAAAAATGTTCACTGATAACTGTTTTTTAATCAATTTTAGGTTTAACCGAAAGTTGAGTCAGTCGCATAGTGTAACGGAAAGAAAAAATTTCTTTTTTCACTGATTTAGAAAATTTTTTAAAGAAATTTGAGATTTAAAAATTTGGATGTGGGATTGTATCTAAAAAATCCCACATCCAAATTTTTTCTATGCAATATCAGGGGGTATCTGTTTAGGCGATCGCTTTTGTCGTAACTGTTTCTGCATGAGTTTTTCTAGTTCAGTTCGTCGAACTTCGACGGTATGAGTGGTCTTACCCGGCGTCTCCAAAAAAACGATACTATCTACGGGTTCTAATGCCACCAATTGGAACAAAATATGGGTGACAGGAGTAATTTTAGCTAGCATTTGAGGGTCAAGCCCATCAGGGGAAATTAGAGAGACATCCTGTATGGTAGGGAAAGCGTAAATCACACGTTTTTCCAATCCTGGATTAGCACGATTGCTCAATGTAGTTAAAACCCAGCTTGACTCCGAATTTTGGAGAATATAGTACTGGGAGTAGCGTAATTTTTGAGCGATCGCTCTAAGGGCAGGAGTAATTGCTGCAACAAGATGTGGTGTCATACCATCGCGGGGTGCATTGTCAATCAGCAATTGAATTTGTGCTTCTAAATCCATAATGACTTGTATACGACTCCTGGGTAATGGCAATAACATCTATCAAGTGTGAACAATCCCATCAGAATTGGGAATAATAAAATCAGCCATATCCTCAATATAGGATTGGTCTGCGTTTAGCTTATACGTAAAACCAAACTAGCCAATACCCACAGTCCTACAGGTTGTATTTAAGTTAAGTTAGGGTCTTTTGAAAACCGAGACTATGAATTCAGCCGCAACCGCAACTATTCCATCTGCAACTATTCTGGGAGAAAATTCTACAGGCGTGGAGGCGATCTTTCAACTCCTGTCCAAGGAGTTTCAGCAGTCAACTAAAGCTTCGGAACAGAATTGCCACGATGTAGCAAGACGTATCACCACCGAAGTCTACCGGATTTGTCATGAGAGTAAACGTATCCAAGCTTCTGGATCTGTAGAAAGCTCTGCGATGACCCTGGCTCGGCATCGGCTGCAACAGTGTCTCAGGTACTATCAGTTGGGTTCAAATCGGGGCAGGGTCGAATTACACAGTACTTTGAGTGCAATTATTTATCGATATATTAATCCGCCTCAGAAGCAATTGAGCTATCAAGGGCGACTGACTATAATTGAAGATTTCTTACAGAGTTTTTATTTAGAGGCGTTGAACGCTTTCCGGCGAGAAAATCAACTCGGTGCCACTTATCGCCCTCAAACGCTCTTGGAATTGTCCGAGTATATGGCATTTACCGAGCGCTATGGCAAGCGACGCATTCCTTTACCAGGTCGCCAGCAACAGCTAATTATCCTCCGGGCGCAAACTTTTTCCCAACAGCAACCTCCAGAAACCAGTGTAGATATAGAACAAGCCGCAGAAGGTAGCAATAATGAAGGTGACGGTTCTTGGGAAGAACCAGCAATTCACCAATTGCGCTCCACAATGGCAACGCAAGCCGAACCCGAACCCGAAGAAGACACCTTGCGCTCCGTTGTGGTTACGGAATTAATGAATTATCTCGAACAACGACAACAATCTGACTGCGCTGATTATTTTTCCCTCCGCCTCCAAGATTTATCAGCACAGGAAATTGAGTCGATTTTAGGTTTAACTCCTCGTCAGAGAGATTATTTGCAGCAGCGCTTTAAGTATCATTTGATTCGCTTCGCCCTGTTGCACCGTTGGGAATTAGTTCACGAGTGGCTGGAAGCTTCTTTACACACAAACTTGGGCTTAACTCCTCAGCAATGGCAAGTATACACAGCACAGCTGGACAATAAGCAACGGTCTTTATTAGAGTTGAAGCAACAAGGACAAGCTGATGAAAAAATAGCAAAAATTTTAGGGCTATCAATGGCACAACTGCAAAAACGATGGTTTAAGATTCTTGAGCAAGCTTGGGAAATTCGTAACTCATTAGTTTCCGGATCAGGTGCATCTACTCATGAATAGTGACTCAGAATCCTTACAACACCAGTGTCTCGATTGGTTATTGACAGATGATGTCAAAAATAACGAGCAATCGGTAGAATGTGAGGAAAATGACGGGGTAAAAAACCTCCTCAAGGAAGCCACTGCTTCAAAAAGCAGTGAGCCAAAATTGAGAGGAACGCCCCAGACCTTTCAATTGGGAGAAATTCCTACTGTGCAAGATCGTTTTCAAGCTGTCCTTAAGCATCGGTTACAAATCCAAGCCCAAGAACACCCACCGTTGTTTCCTTGGGAAACACAATTAATCGAATATCCTGATTTTGTTGATGAGCCTTCAATGACACTCGTTCCTAGCTGGGGATGGATGGTACAACAATCGAAGTTGACCTTGCCAACTCGCTTACCTGAAAGAGTTTTCCAGCAATTGCTAGAACAATGTCAGGCTTTAGTGACATCTTCAGTGCCTTTGGGGGCAAAATTAGTTCAAGTGGTGGAGAACTTTTTTCCCAATGAGTCTCAAGCACTAAATGATATAGCTGGATTGGTGTTAAGAAGCACCTATCGGTCTGCAAGTACTCTGGAGACAATGCCCGCTATTCAGAGCGATTACTCAGATTTACAACCGCGTCAACAGATGGCTTTGTCGTTGCTAGCAGCTAAACAACTGCTGGAAAATCTGACTCTACCAGTTTCAGCAACCAGTCCGGTAGTAGAAAGACAATGGCTAACCAGTGTTGGTGCTTTGAACATCAGAGTAGAATACCAGTCTCTAGGTAAACTTACGAAGTTGCTTGTGCAAGCTGAGTTACCTGTTAAAGGAACTTTGACGCTGCGGGGAAGTGGCACTTTAGCAATGACAACATCTTCGACTTCGGGATACTTAAATGTAGAGTTAGGCTGCGAGCAACTTAACCCAACTTATACCCTGGAAGTTGAATTTCCAGAAATAGACGAACAGTCGTTGTTGTTTGTGATTAATCCCACTATTTAGTTTAAATTTCCACCGCTAGCACACTATCTCAATCAACGCCGATATATATTAAGAGGATTTTCCTGGTTTTGAAGCTTATCCTATTTTTCAATAAACGGTGATTAGGGTGTCTACGAGAAGCAGTTATTACAAAGACACAGGGACACGGAAATATGGGGACATGGAGATATTGAGAATTTGATTATTTCTCGATTTACTGCGTCACCCATTTCTCGTGTATTTCCATCTCTACCCCTTAGATATCATTTTTTTAACACAGTGCTAGCGTAGCAAATTACGCCCCCTGCATTGTGTTTGTTGCATCTACATCATTGCTTCTACTAGACTCAAATGTTTAACTTATCCAGGATGAATCGGTTTTGGCGTATCCCTGTAGGTAATTTCTGGCGGCAAAATCCGCAGGGGTCGCCTTTGATTGAAGTGGAAGATTCGATTTTTTTGCGGGTGCTGGTGCTAGCGTTGGTTATTTTGGGAATTGTGGCGACGGATATTGCCGCTGAGACTTCATTCAGTTTTTGGGCGTTACCCCTGAGTGTAGTGGGTGCAATTTGGAGTTATTATCGTCGCCGCGATCGCAATATCACAATTAAATTCTGCATCGCCATTGGAATGTTAGTAGCACTGGGTGCTTTCTTTGGGCGATTAGTCGGAGAGTTGAATGATACGCGGTTGGGTTTGGCAGAGTTATTAATTCAACTCCAGGTGTTGCATAGCTTTGATACACCCCGCCGGAAAAATTTGGGCTATTCGATTGTGATTGGACTGATTTTATTGGGTGTGGCAGCAACCCTAAGTCAGACTTTAGCATTTGCACCTGTGTTGCTGTTATTTTTAGCGATCGCTCTGCCAACTTTAGTACTAGATTACCGCTCGCGCTTAGGTTTGCAGCCATTAAAAACTCAAAAGGAAAAATTTAATCAGAACAATTCTTCAAGTCTTAATTTTAAATTTTTAATTCTAACTTTTTTACTAATTGTCGGTCTGGGGCTGGCAATTTTTGCTGTTTTACCCAGATTTCCCGGTTATCAATTACGGAATTTTCCTGTAAGTTCTGCTATTCAAGTAAAAAGTAATTTCACAGGTCGTAGTATCATTAATCCCGGTTATGTCCGCCAAGGTAAAGGTGAGAATCAAGGCAGTGGTAGCGGTGGTACAGGACAAAATAAAACGGGTGAACCAGGTAAAGTAGATAATAATTTTTATTACGGTTTTAATAGCCAAATGAATCAAAACCTGCGGGGCGAGATGAAACCCAAGGTTGTCATGCGGGTGCGATCGCAAGCTGAGGGTTTTTGGCGAGTATTAGGATTTGATCGCTATACAGGTAAAGGATGGGAGGTTTCTCGCAATGAGAATGTTACGACTGTTAGGCGATCACCTTGGTCTTACCAAATTTTTCTTTCCCCATCTGTACTCACTGGTAAAACCCAAGAGGTAGTGCAAACTTATACTGTGGTGTCGGATTTGCCTAACCTGATTCCGGCGATGACTTATCCCAAAGAAGTTTACTTTCCAGCACCAGTGATCGCTGTTGATAAAGAAGACGGATTGCGATCGCCTGTAGAATTATCAGAAGGTTTTACCTACACAGTAATTTCCGAAGTACCATACCGCGATCGCACTAAATTAGGTAAAGCTTCTACTAAATATCCAGAACAAATTAAAAAACATTATCTGCAAATTCCTCCCGAAATTGCCGAAAAAGTCCGGCAACGTACCGAAGAAATCCTCGCTAACTACAATCAAGAAAAAGTCTCGAAGTCTGCTAAAAGCCTAGATTCACCCTACGAAAAAGCTCTCTACTTAGCTCAATATTTAAAGCAACGCTACTCTGTTCCCCAAAATCCCTTAGACCTACCTTATTTGAGTGAAAAAGAAGACTTGGTAGAAACTTTTTTGTTTAAGCAAAAGGGAGGCTATCCAGACCACTTTTCAACAGTTCTCACGGTGATGTTGCGTTCCATTGGTATCCCAGCGCGGTTGGTAGCAGGGTTTAGTGCGGGAGAGTTTAATCCATTTACAGGGCTATATGTTGTCCGTAATACTGACGCTTATGCCATGACGGAAGTGTATTTTCCGAAATATGGTTGGTTTGCCTTTGACCCTATTCCCAATCATCCTCTGATACCACCTTCAATAGAAGACACTCAAACTTTTAGTGTGTTGCGCCAATTGTGGCATTGGGTTGCTGGCTGGCTACCTTCTCCCGTGACAGGTTTGTTGAATAATGTATTTGAGACAATATTTAAATGGGTGATTAGAGCGATCGCTTGGTTTTTAGCTTTATTCTCTCAAGGTTGGTTTGGTGTATTAACTGGCTTAATCTTGTCAACTACAGCAGCTTTCTTCGCTTGGCTGGGTTGGGGCCAGTGGCGACAGTGGCGCAACCGTCGATGGTTAAAGAAATTGCCAGCAATGGAGAGCCTTTATCAACAAATGCTACAATGGACAACCCAAAAAGGTTTAGGCAAACATCCAGCACAAACACCTTTAGAGTATGCCAGAGTCTCATACCAGCATCATGCTCTAGCAACTGCTGAGGTCATAGATGAAATTTGTCAAGCTTATGTTGGCTGGCGTTATGGCGGTCATACGCCTAACTTGCAGCAACTACGACAAAGATGGCAAGGTATCAAAAAGGCTGCTAAGTAACTCGTTGATAAATTACATAAGAAGGTTGTCCGTTGGGCAACCTTTTTAATTGCAATGTCAGAACCAAGCTTTTTTACGTCCTCAGCGAGAGACAAAGGTAAAAAGTAGAAAATTCAACAACACTGAATTCAACCTCGCATCTGCATCAAATTTCCTGAAGCGTAGCGACGTAAACCGTAGTAGAACACACCTGCGCCAACCAACAGGACGGTAGTTGACCCAATCACTGCTAGCGCCGTATGAATCAAAGATAGCGATCGCAATGCCTCAATCGGCAAATAAGTCACAAATCCAGCCGGAATCAACGTGTACAAAAGTAGTTTCACCGTTCCCTCAAACAAAGTCGCTGGATAGGTACTGAAGGTAAGCATGGCATTTCGCCACTGTTGTGTCAGTCCTTCGGAATTGCCTAGATAAAAGCTGAGGCTACCTGTCAAAATATTAAAGCCAACAAACAACGTCGCCACTGAAATTGTTAACCCAGTGAACAACGCCAAATGCACTGCATCAGGCTTGACAAAAAACAAATAAACGCCATACCCAAACAGCATATCTCCCCAAGATGTAGCATTCATCCGCCCTAGTAGTAGGTGCGGTAAAAGGGCACGAGGATACAACATCCACACATCCAACTGTCCTTGGACAATTAAACTTGTTAGTTGCAGAGCGTTACCGCAGATAGTATGAGCTAGACCAAACCCTGTTGCGGCGATCGCCCAGAGAGTAACTACATCTTGCACCGTCCAGCCGCGTAGCACTGGAAAGCGTGTGAAAAACAGTCCCCAAAATGTTACCCACACTAGGTTATTCAGTACCATCGCCACCACTTGCGTCAGGAACGCGCCGCGATATTCTAAGTGAGCGTTTAGATTGAAGCGAATATAAGCGCCAGCTAATTGTATATAGGAAAGTAAACGCCAAAACATATCAACCTCCATGCGCGTGGATACGTTTAACCGCCGTGCGATAGACAAGGGACACCAAGAGAGCCAGCACACCGATAGCAACTGCCTGCCGCACTAACAATTGACTGGCAAAAGCTAGGTCGGGATGCACAAATAAACGCGCCGGGCCATACAAAATACTGGCAAAGGGTAGAGCTTGTAGTACTGGCTGCCACTCTTCTGGTAGCAGTTCCAAGGGAATCAGCATCCCACCCAAAATCATCGTCAACCGAGAGTAAATGAGCATTAGCTCGGTGGTATTTTCCAACCAGAACGCTCCTAAGCCCACTAAGAAGGTTGCCAAAAAATCTAGTACAAATGCTAATGGTAGCGCCACTACGAATAATAAAATTCCTCCTAAACTTAGAGGAATTGTGCCGACAAACAGTAGTGCAACTATAGATGCGATCGCTAGATTCAAACCGAAGCGCACTGTCCGCTCTCCCAAATTAGTCCACAGACGATACAAAGGGTAGGATAGAGGGCGTATTAGTTGCACTGCCAGCGCCCCTGTCCGTACATCCTCATCTACCTCTAAAGCAACTTGGGGACTGGACAGGACAATAGACTCAGTGATACCCAGATACCAAAGCATCTGAGCCAGTGTTAAACCTCCCAGCTTCTCTGCATCCGTCTCGGCATAGGTGACACGCCACAATTGTAAAAAGATGTAGAGAATGACAAACAAAAAAATTCCTCTGGAAGCAACTTCTCCCCAATAAGCCAGGTTGGAGCGAGCTGCCGTCAAGCCAATCCAAGTATATTTATTGAGACTGTTCACTGAATTATGAGGCTCCCTGAGCATAGATGTGTGCAATTACCTCTTCTAGGGGTGGGTCTTCAATCGCAATATCAGCCACCGCACCCGCCTGGAGAATTTGAGTCATCACGGTTTCAATTGGCGTAATGCGGGTATTAACCTCCAGCTTGAGGCCATATTCGCCGGCTTTGAGTTGAGTTACTCCTGGGAGGCTGATTTGGGCGGGGGAGGTATGAAATTTCACGCTGAGAATCTTTGAGCCAAGGTATTGGCGGCGCATTGCCGAAACTTTGTCATCAAGTACTACACGCCCGTGATTAATTACTACTACTCGCTGCGCTACTTGTTCAATGTCGCCTGCATCGTGGCTGGTGAGAAATACTGTTACTCCCTCATCGCGGTTCCACACCCGAATGAGGTCGCGTAATTCCTGACGAGCAATTACATCTAGTCCAATTGTGGGTTCGTCGAGGAATAGTACTTTAGGTGCATGGAGTAAGCTGGCTGCTACTTCTGCCCGCATCCGCTGACCTAAAGACAATTTACGTACTGGGGTATTCCAAAATGGGCTGAGATCAAAACGCTCAACTAGTTGGTCACGACGTTTGATGTATTCTTGCCGATTCAGATTATAAATTCGCGCCAGTAACTCTAAGGTATCGCGGGGAGGTAGGTGATACCATAATTGCGATCGCTGTCCAAACACTACCCCAATCTGGTACGCTAGTTCGCGCCGATTTTGCCAAGGGTTTAATCCCAATAACCTCGCTGTGCCAGATGTGGGCTGTAGTATACCTGTCAGCATCTTGATTGTAGTAGACTTCCCCGCCCCATTTGGCCCAATGAAGGCGATCGCTTGACCATCTGGAACGCACAGACTAATGCCATCTACGGCAATAATCTCTTTTTTCGTTCGCTTGCGTCCCCAACCTCTATTCAAAGTAAACGTCTTGGATAAATTTTCCAGTTCTACGGCTGTCATCACCGATGAACCCCTTCGAATAATTTTATACTACAAACATAATACAATGAAATACAGCATTATAAGTGTGCATCTCCATAAATCTAGCTATTGCTAGATGCTGAAATTCTCTCAAAAGCTATAATCTACATCTGTTGCACCGAGAGATTAACTTGTGGATGTCATATTAGAACGATCGCACCAATTAAAACAAGCCTTAGTTGATTTTGTCCTTGATGCTGAAGGCGAACTGGCACAAGCACTGGAAACTTATGCAGCAGAACAGTTGCGCCGTGGAAGTGGTGATAGTACACAGCAAGACTTAACCATCGATAGCTTTTTGACAGCCGGGAAAGTCGGTGATAAGTCTCCATTAGAGTTGTTTATCGAAAGCCATCCAGATTTAGCAGAAAGCGATCGCAGCCTGATTAACAGTTGGCATCATACTTTTATTGGCTTATTTGCCATCAGTGATATTTTACCTAATGGCTTTGAATTGACAAACTGGTTGACAGATAAACGCTACATCGTCAAGCCAAACAATACTCAAACATTACAGGCAATATCTCGGTTAAAAGTTGGAGAAATCTTGCTAACTCGCATTTCTCCCGTTACCGATAGCTACTGGATGTTTTCTGGCCCTTACACAATAATGGGTAAATTAGGTAAGCCAAAACTTGCCGTAGCAATTGGTAATTTCAAAGAAAACTATAAAAGTAATCTTTACAGCGATGCTCCAGACTTGCTAGAAGAAGCTTGGCAGTCAGTAGAACAATATCATCAGCAGTTTGTGGACTTTTTTGGCACTGATGAAATCACACTACCTGGATATCAGCTTAATAAAAAAATAGCGGAATTTCAAGAAGTAATTACTGAAAAAACCTTTGCAGCCGCAGGAATTGATACTTCCAAATCTTTGGCTGAAGTGGCAGAAGCAGCTGGCATTGGCGACGAGGAAATAAAAGCCGCAGCACAAGAATTTGGTGCAGATTCTAACGTAGTCTCTGAAATGTTTAACAGCAAAGGCGGCAATAGCAAAATGGTTATGCCAAAGGTTGATTTGCCTGCTGAACTCAAGAAAGCAGAACAGGTTACAGCTCTTTCTCATCCCCGTTGGGGACAAATGTTTTTACCAACATATAGTAAAGTACAAGCAATCTTATCGGCAGATGACTGGCAAAGTGTTCAAGGGGCAGAAAAACTAATTCGCTACTACCTCGAAGATAAAAGTATTAATGCTTTTATTTGGCATCGATTAGCGCAACAGTATCCAACTCAATTAGAAAATTTGTTGCAAACATTTTTGCAACGTCCATTTAGGCTTGAAAGTGACTTGGATACACTTTTGCAAGAATTCCATAAACCTATTGAGCCAGAGTTGCCAGACATTGCCAGTGTACCCATACATTTGCATAACTTATTTCAGGAAGCTTTAGGAGAAGTTAACAAATCTAAGCCCAAGGGTAAGGGACAACAAAAGCCAGCAAAGGGTTTTCAACGAGGATAAAAAATATATGCAACATTTTACCCTACTCACTTAGGGTTCTATGGTTTCCTTTCTTAAAGTCGTTTTTAGAAGTGTATAGCTAGCTGTGCGCTCCCACAAAGTATTGTGTGAAATCACGATCAAAAACGAGATCGAGGCTAGCTAGTTATATTTAAAAATCACTAGATAAAAGGTGAACAATCTCATCTACAATTTCTTCTGGACTCTCAAGCTTGACTAGAAATCGATTAAAACCAGCATTCAAAGCCTTATAGCTTGAGACTTCCCGTGTATAAGAAGTGATAGCGATCGCAGGCAACTGTCTTAGGGATGGGCAAGAATGCACTCGAATTTGCTCAATTAACCAATTTCCATCATGATCGGGCAACTTCATATTGCACAGCAGAATATCGGGATGAAGCGATTCGACCAAAACAAGGGCTTCTTCTGCGTCGCTTAAAGCCATTACCTCTGCACCTGCTGTTTCCAAAATGAAGGTGAGCAAATCTGCAATGTCTGGCTCATCTTCTACCAGTAAGATCAGGGTTCCAACAAGGTGCTGGAGCGAATTGAACTCAGTTTCTTGATTGATTTTTTGATTCGTTGCCATACCGTCCTCTTATTGGCTATCTACTTAGTCTGCTATTTCTATTGCAATGCATAGAGCAGAATAAGTATTCACCCTAAATACACAAACTTGGGGTGAAAAGCTTTAGAACATGCTTTAATTACTTTTTGGTAACGGGTAATTAGAAAAAAGCCCTTACCCATTACCCATGACTCATCACTGAGGTTCAGTCTGAGTTGAAACTGTTAATACCTGCGGTGGTGTAGCATCGGGTGGATAGAGAAAGTCTACTTCTACCAAAGAGCGATCGCCTGGTTTCATCTTTAATAAAACTAACGGTTCCCCTGGTTGACCTCTCTTTTGCACTAAATGTACAAACTGAGTTTGTGGCTGATTTTGGTCATTTTTGTAACGTACTCGCACTGTCCCTCGGAAGAATACTTGAGGAGCGGGTGTACTCAGAAAGCGTAACCCTGGTTTGACTAACTGATCCTCCTTGAGTGGCGTTTGTATGGACACACTCACAGTTTGAGAACTTTGAGTATTGTTGTATAGTGGCAACTTCAGATTATATTGAATTCCATAGTTGCCATGAGCGCGATATGCGGTGTCAGGATAGCGCACTAGCATAGGCGCACTTTGAATTTGACCAGTTCCTAATGTACCGCCATGCAGGGTACTCAGAGCGTAGGAAAACACTTGACCAGGCTGGGGAATAGTTAGATATCTAGCTTTAGGCTTATCTACTAATAAGGCTCTCCATCGTGAACCACCAACCACTCCCGCAACACGCCCATAAATTCTTGGTTTGCCAGTTTCTTCTAAAGGAGTGGGAATTTTATCTCGTGGCCCAGCTAAATCACCATTATCTAGTAAATTCTGCCACTCTTCTAAGGTAGGCAATCGCTCACTGCCATCAGGATTCTCCCGTGCAAACATCGCTAGGCTAGCTGCATAGACAGTGCCATCACTTTGCAGTCGCATGAATGCAGACCGACCATTTAGGGGTGGTGTCAATCCTTGCACAGGAATTGGTAAATTGAGTAACATCCGACTTTGCTTTGGTGGAATCTCAATTTGGTCAGGGAAAATCTCTTGTCGTACTCCTCGAAGCACATCAGACATAACGCGATCGCCTGGCCCGGCAAAAATTTTACCTAAAAGATTTTGACTAAAAGATGGTAACTGAATAAATGGTGCATCCGGTTGACTTAAATAACTCGCCGCCTGCCAAATATTTACCTTCACTGGTTCCGAACTAGGGTTATGCAAAATTATCCCTAAATAAAGAGAACGCAAATTCTCTGGTGGTTCAGCCTTCGCAACGTGATGGGCAAAAATATCAAATCGTCCCCGAAAAGGAAAATTCAGATGCGCTGTTGGCACTTTTTTTCCATCTGGTGGAAAGGTGGAAAGTAAAATCCCTTCTTTCAAAACCAATTCTGGACTATTGCTATTAAAGGTTGGCACTTTATCCAATTGACCTGGTAAAGGACGCACTTCTTGTGGTTGGACGACTTCTTCAGGTGGTAGCGTGGCAGGAGTTGATTGGGCTATCGGGAAAATTAGTAACAATGGCAACATATACTTAGATATTTCTTTCAACATACAGACATTAACAGCTTGATGAAAGTGCCAGTTTGTTAATAATTAATACGAAATCGGCAATAATCTCTATCAAATTTTCTTGATTGAGAACCGGAACATGGACAAAAATACAACGTGCTGTGAGTTTATTTTGGCTTAAGTAGTCCAACACTGAATAGTAAAGACCTTCACAGACAAATTTTCCACAGTCGTGGCTAATCTGAATTTTTGCTGCTCCCACCACTAATTTTTCTAAATCAACTTCTGTCTGCAAAACAATTTCTCCACAGCTAGCAACTGCTTCGACACTTAATTGTGTACGGCTTGCAGCCATGCCACAACAGATGATGTAATCAGGTTGGATTGCCTTGATTTTTTCCATTACCTGAGTACTGGCAAGTTGCACTTCTACAGGTAACTGGCGTAAAAAAGTTAAGTCATGTGGTATCAACTCAAGTTTGGTAACTTCAAGTAATAAATCATCAGAAGAATTTGACTGTTGATCTTTGAGCCAAATGTCAAAAGAAGTTAATAGAATTCTTTTCTTCATAACAAATATTATTTAGAATAGAAAAACCCTCCATAATAAATTTACAAGGAGCAGGTAAATGCCAGTAATTGCGGTCGTAGATTATGAGATGGGAAATTTGCACTCAGTTTGTAAAGGCTTGGAAAAAGCTGGGGCAACTCCTAATGTTACTTATTCTCCAAAGGAATTAGAGCAGGCAGATGCTATAGTCCTACCGGGAGTGGGAGCATTTGATCCAGCAGTGCAACACCTGCGATCGCGTGGTTTAGAACAACCTATTAAAGAAGCGATCGCATCTGGTAAACCTTTCTTAGGAATTTGTTTAGGATTGCAAATTCTCTTTGAATCAAGTGCAGAAGGTACTCAACCAGGACTGGGAATTATCAAAGGAAAAGTGCGGCGGTTTCGCCCAGAACCTGACATCACTATTCCTCACATGGGTTGGAATCAGCTGGAAGTTACTCAACCAAAAAGTATTTTGTGGGAGCATTTACCGTCCGATCCTTGGGTATATTTTGTTCATTCCTACTATGTTGACCCAATAGACCCGCTAATCCGTGCAGCAACTATCACTCACGGTACTCAAACCGTTACAGCTGCGATCGCTCACGAAAACCTGATGGCAGTACAATTTCACCCCGAAAAATCCTCTAATATCGGATTGCAAATCCTATCTAATTTCGTTGCTCAAGTCCGCGAAAAAATTCCTGCCTAATATTCTTTTTGTCATTTGTTCTTTGTCTTTTGTCTAAAACTAATACTTCGGCTTTGCAGTAGTTAAGCGCAGTCGAAACTCAGTACAAGTGACCAATGACTAATGACTAATGATCAATGACTAATAACTAATGAGCTTGAGAATTTACGGTAATCGCCAGCTAAAAACTTTACCAGGAAAAGAAACTAGACCCACTAGTGCGCGAGTAAGAGAGGCAGTTTTTAATATTTGGCAAGGAGAAATTGCAGGCTGTCGCTGGCTAGATTTGTGCGCAGGTACTGGTTCAATGGGCGCAGAGGCTTTGTGTAGAGGAGCCAGCCTAGTAGTGGGAATTGAACAATCGAGCCGAGCCTGTGCCACCATCCAACAAAATTGGCAGCAGTTAGCTAAAGCTGACCAAGAATTTCGGGTATTGCGGGGAGATATTACCCAGCAGTTAAAGACTTTATCAGGTAAACAGTTTGATAGAATCTACTTTGATCCACCTTATGCCAGTGGATTGTACCAGCAAGTATTAGAAGCGATCGCTCATCATCAACTTTTAGATCCTAGCGGTGAAATCGCAGTTGAACACGCCTCACAAGGTTGGACACCGCCAGAGATTCCCGCTTGGGAAATTTGCCGCCTGAAAGTTTACGGCAACACATCACTTACTTTCTACAGAATTGTGGAATGACAGGAATGGGGAGTAGGGGAGAAAACTTGCTTTCTTGTCCTCCTTATCCCCTTCCCTCATCCTACTCAGCAACGCCAGTTGTTCTCCTGTAGGAGACCCTACACGTAAGCTTGCTTAAGAGCAGGGGTACAAGTTGGCAGAACTGCCCAACGCACTGGCTCCTCAGCACGGGCTAAACGCCCCGCTACCGCTAACAGCACTGGGCACTCCCTCATCCCCCCAGCTGATTGGGGCGCTTGTATTGCTTATATGCAGCGTAAAAAAGTCCAGCGAGAGTTACGAAAACTAGACCAAGGACAATACCTGATAGCAGGGGTTCAACCACTGTAAATCTCCTTTTTGTAATTATTAAATATTCGTTGCCTGTTTTTGATTTTACCAAATTTCGTATGAATCCTGCGCCCTACAGCCCTTTGGAGTGCCACTACCCACAAAAAAATAGTCTTCTGTGCTTGCAGACACAATCAAGAACTTTTAAGCTATGTGTAGGAAATGAAAACTTTTTAGCACACCTAGACTTTCACAGCAAACCTTTTGGATAACCAGATTACCAAACCTGAAATTTTGATTCAGCGGATCGTTTTATTGATGCTGGCTATACTGCTAGGAGTCCCTTTGGGCTTTTTTGGTGTTCAGTTAGTTCAAGCCTCCGATCCATACGTCAAGAGCGTTCTATCCCTAACAGGAAACCCAGTTCAAGGACACGCGATCTTCCAAATTAACTGTGCTGGTTGTCATGGCTTGGAAGCAGACGGGCGAGTGGGACCCAGTTTGCAAGCTGTTTCAAAGCACAAGTCTCGGTATGGGCTGATTCACCAAGTGATCAGTGGCGAAACACCGCCAATGCCAAAATTCCAACCTAGTGCTCAAGAAATGGCGGATCTTTTAAACTATTTAGAGTCGTTGTAGACCTAAGAATTTTTGGTTGTAGGATACCTAAATACCCTTTCGTAAAAAGGTAGTATATAATACGTCTTACTTTATACCCAAAACAGTTGTAAACAGATACCCAAGATGCTCGATAGGTTCGCGCAGCATCTTGTAAAAAAGCTTTAGTAACATAGGAGCGTCACACTCAATACATTATGCCTGTTCTACTTGAGAAAATTCTAAACGCTTAGATGTGAAACGCTGTGCGTAGCTTGCTTTCGCGTAGGGGTACGCGGAATCATGAAAGTCCTTGGCGTCTACCTTTATCTACAAACGCTCTTTTGAGGTTGGGAAAAGAACCGCGACACTAATACCACTGTGCTTCTACACATAATAATAGAAACCTCAAAACACCCTAGCTCAGTCTGATAAACTTCGTCTTCTAAAGTCGTAGTGGCAAGAACTGTCTTTTATCTTTATCTTCACATCTGCTAGAATTTGCGTAGAATCTTTGATAAAAACTCATACAAACTGTATATTTTTAAGTATGTTAGCAAGTAACTATTTAATTATCGTGAAAGTGAGGTTAGTATACCTAACTCTGTAGAATTAAGGTAAAAGTTCCTAGACAATGAGCTAAGGTATAGCTTCTTTAACAGACTAGATATTCTTGAGATGACCGAAAGCTAATGACTGAAGCGATCCAAATCGGTAATCGTACAATTACAGCTAGTGAACTGATTTCTTTACTGGCAAGTTACCAAATGCTGCCACAGTTGCAGCGGGAATTAATCATTGATGAGGCGATAGAGCAAAACTCACGCTCTGCCAAGGTAGTTATAGAGTGTACTCCTGAGGAAGTAGCCCAAGCTAAACAACAGTTTTACGCTGAAAAACAGTTTAAAAATGAAGAAGACATCCAGGCTTGGATGGCACATCAAGGGCTGACTCCCGATAAACTAGAAGTTATTACCACTCGGAAGCTGAAAATTGAAAAATTCAAGCAAGCCACTTGGGGTAATAAACTGGAATCTTACTTTTTTCAGTCCAAGGCAAAACTGGACAAAGTAATTTATTCCCTACTGCGAACCCAGGATGTTGGAATTGCCCAAGAACTCTACTTTAGGATTCAGGCAAAAGAAAACTCTTTTGCTGATTTGGCGCGGGAATACTCACTCGGTCCGGAAGCCCAAACTGGTGGCTTGGTAGGCCCGATTGAACTGAATGCACTACATCCGATAATGGTGCAAATGCTCTCTAGCAGTCAACCAGGTCAGATATTGCCCCCTACCCGTATCGCTGAATGGTTTGTGATTTTGCGTTTAGAAAAATTTATTCCAGCACAACTGGATGAATTTATGAAAATGCGCCTGTTGAATGAACTCTTTGAAAACTGGCTACAAGAACAGCAAAAGCAAATCATGTCTGCACGACAAGCAAAGGAGGATAGGTGACAGGCGATAAACCTTTAACCCAATCGAATCCCATCTAAAAGTGTTGTGTGGCATTAGTAGCGCAATTCAAGATCAACAAAAAGCCCCATCCTTAGAAGGACTGGCAGGGTGGTTTCATACGAAAAAAGAAAAATACATAAGTCTGATTTCTCGTTTTATGGCATAGGTTTTTCCCTCTCTCCAAACCTCTCCCCCACGGGGGGAGAGGTTTTGAAACCCAGTTTGAGTTTTTCTCTGCTTGTATGAAACCACCCTGCCATCCTTAGAAGGACTGGGGCTTTTGTATGAATAATGAGACCTGGCATCGAGCT
>NZ_JAVRCI010000094.1:0-24567 GCF_034530835.1 Nostoc sp. DedQUE12b
ATGATTAAAATTTCAAAAGTGATGGAGGACATGTTTAAAATTGCCGCTTATCAGAGCAAACGTAGCTCAATCCTTAGTATGTAGTATTAAAGGTGCTTCGATAAATACTTTGACTATACACAAAGTAGTAGTTATAGTTCTTAAGTTTATTAGTCACTGTGCATTATTCTTCTACCGCAAGAATAAGAAAGCTCTTAACACTTTTAAAATAGTTGACATAAACTGCCTCAAGATTTGCTGATCCACAAAGACTCCTATCGCTAGTAGTACTTATGTCATTTTCTTCTATTGTGCGTGCCTTAGGCCGATCGCCGCTCACCACTGAATTTATTTCTAAGCTGAATCGACAACAAGAATTGCGGTTAAATGGCATTCCCAGGCTGCCCAAGACTTTAGTGGCTTCAGCATTAGCGCAGTCTCAGGGCAAGGATTTGTTTGTGGTTTGCGCCACTCTGGAAGAAGCTGGACGCGTTTACGCACAACTGGAGGCAATGGGATGGCAAACAGTACATTTTTACCCCACCTCCGAGGCTTCTCCCTACGAACCTTTTGACCCGGAAACTGAAATGAGTTGGGGGCAAATGCAGGTATTGGCAGATTTGCTCAAGAGTCAAGAGTCATTGGTCACTTGTACTGAGCGTAGTCGAAGTATTAGTCAGTTGTCATTAGAAACGAACCAAGAACAAATGACAAAGGACATAGACGCGCCAGCGGCTTCCCGCAGGGTAGGACAAAGGACAAATTTAGCGATTGTGGCTACTCAAGGGGCGTTGCAACCTCATTTACCACCACCAGAAGCTTTTCAACAATTCTGCCTTACCTTGAAAAAAGGTATGGAATTAGACCTGAATAGTTTCAGTGAGAAAATAACTATTTTGGGGTATGAAAGAGTTCCTTTGGTGGAAATGGAGGGGCAATGGAGTCGGCGGGGCGATATTGTTGATGTGTTCCCGGTTTCCTCAGAATTTCCAGTCCGGTTGGAATGGTTTGGTGATGAAATCGAGCAAATGCGAGAATTTGACCCAGCAACCCAACGTTCCGCCCTCGATAAAGTTGACCAGTTAATTCTTACCCCCACAAGCTTTACTCCCATCGTGATGGCTGCACTGAAAAATAGTGCTGAGTTCCGAGTGCTGAGTTCTGAGTTAAATTCTGACTCAGCACTCGGAACTCAGCACTCATCACTGATTGAAGGTAGTCGTCGCTTTTTGGGGTTAGCATTCGAGCAACCAGCATCTCTGCTAAACTACTTAGCAGAAAATACCTTGATTGCTATTGATGAGCCAGAACAGTGTCATGCTCATAGCGATCGCTGGGTGGAAAATGCCCAGGAACAATGGGGAATGGCGCATGGGGAAGAATCTACTCCCCTAAGATTGCCGAAAATTCATCGGTCGTTTGATGAGTGTTTGGCTGATGTTGCCAAATTTAAAACATTATATTTATCAGAACTCTCGGAGGAAAATAGTGGGATCAATCTTGCCAGCCGTCCTGTTCCAGCCACGCCGCACCAGTTTGCTAAACTAGCTGAAACCATCCGCCAAGAACGCGATCGCAATTTCTCGATCTGGCTGCTTTCTGCTCAACCTTCGCGTTCTGTCTCACTGTTGCAAGAACATGATTGTCCGGCTCAGTTTATCCCCAATCCCCGAGACTACCAAGCAATAGATAAGCTGCAAATCAACCATACTCCCATAGCCCTAAAATATTCTGGTCTTGCGGAATTAGAAGGTTTTATCTTGCCTACGTACCGAATAGTAATCGTTACAGATCGGGAATTTTTTGGGCAGCATTCCTTAGCGACTCCCGGCTATATCCGCAAGCGCCACAAAGCTACTTCTAAACAAGTTGATCCCAATAAGCTGCGTCCAGGTGATTATGTGGTTCACAGAAATCATGGTGTTGGCAAATTTGTCAAGCTGGAAAGTTTGACGATTAATAACGAAACCCGTGATTATTTGGTAGTGCAGTATGCTGATGGGTTATTAAGAGTCGCAGCCGATCAAGTAGGTGCTTTATCCCGGTTCCGCGCCGCAGGTGATAAAGCACCAGAACTCAACAGGATGACCGGTAAAGCTTGGGAAAATACCAAGAATAAAGTCCGCAAAGCGATTAAAAAATTGGCGGTGGACTTGTTGAAACTGTATGCAGCGCGATCGCAACAACAAGGTTTTAGCTTTCCAAGCGATATGCCTTGGCAGGAAGAACTAGAGGATTCTTTCCCCTACCAACCCACGACGGATCAACTCAAAGCTGTACAAGATGTAAAACGCGACATGGAAAGCGATCGCCCAATGGATCGCTTAGTTTGTGGCGATGTCGGTTTCGGGAAGACGGAAGTGGCGATTCGTGCTGTTTTTAAAGCAGTCACCGCCGGTAAACAAGTGGCACTCCTTGCGCCAACGACTATTTTAACACAGCAGCATTACCATACACTCAAAGAACGTTTTGCTCCCTACCCGGTAAATGTCGGTTTGCTCAACCGTTTTCGGTCTGCTGAAGAACGCCGCGATATTCAAAAGCGATTGGCAACGGGTGAATTAGATGTAGTAGTTGGTACGCACCAACTTTTAGGTAAAGGCGTGACATTCCGGGATTTAGGACTTTTGGTAGTAGATGAGGAACAGCGATTTGGGGTAAACCAAAAAGAAAAAATTAAAAGCCTGAAAACTCAAGTAGATGTGCTTACCCTCTCCGCCACTCCTATTCCCCGAACTTTATATATGTCCTTGTCGGGGATTCGGGAAATGAGTTTGATTACCACGCCACCCCCAACCAGACGCCCGATTAAAACCCATTTATCACCAATAAATTCAGAAAGTATCCGCACTGCTATTCGTCAAGAATTAGACAGAGGTGGACAAGTATTTTATGTAGTTCCACGGGTGGATGGAATTGAAGAGACAACAGCCAATTTACGAGAAGTGATACCGGGAGCTAGGTTTGCGATCGCTCATGGTCAAATGGATGAAAGCGAGTTAGAATCAACCATGCTCACCTTCAGTAATGGCGATGCAGATATCCTCGTTTGTACGACAATTATTGAGTCTGGCTTAGATATTCCACGAGTCAACACGATTTTAATTGAAGATGCTCATCGTTTTGGATTGGCACAACTGTATCAATTACGCGGTCGTGTGGGACGTGCAGGTATCCAAGCTCATGCTTGGTTATTTTATCCTAAGCAACGGGCATTATCTGACGCGGCTCGACAACGTTTACGAGCGATTCAGGAATTTACTCAGCTAGGTTCTGGGTATCAGCTAGCGATGCGCGACATGGAAATTAGAGGCGTGGGTAACTTGCTAGGTGCAGAACAATCCGGTCAAATGGATGCCATCGGTTTTGATTTATACATGGAAATGTTAGAAGAAGCAATTCGGGAAATCCGAGGACAAGAAATTCCGAAAGTGGAGGATACCCAGATTGACCTTAACCTGACGGCGTTTATTCCGGCAGACTATATCACCGATTTGGATCAAAAGATGAGTGCATACCGGGCGGTGGCTACAGCTAAATCTAAATCAGAATTAAAACAGATTGCAGCCGAGTGGAGCGATCGCTATGGTACTTTACCAGTGTCTGCAAATCAACTTTTGCGAGTCATGGAACTTAAACAGCTAGCGAAAAAACTTGGATTTAGCCGGATTAAACCAGAAAACAAGCAGCACGTCGTTTTAGAAACGCCGATGGAAGAACCCGCTTGGAATTTATTGGCGGCGAATTTACCAGACAATCTCAAGACGCGGTTTGTGTATTCTCCGGGAAAAGTGACAGTACGCGGATTAGGAGTTTTTAAAGCAGATCAACAATTGCAGAATTTGATTGATGCTTTCGGGAGAATGCAGGGTGCGATTCCAGAGGCAGCTGTTGTTTGATCAGTTTTGCTCAAGTTTCTATCAATTTAAAACCAAACCTACAGACGATAACCAGAGTGATACCAATTGTAAAAAAGAATGCGACAAATAGACCATTTGTAGAGACGCGATTCATCGCGTCTTTACCTCAGTATGTGTTGCAACCATTAAGCGAGAATAGGTAAAGTTGATGTATTTGCTAGCTGTTGACCATCATCGGGAGTTGTTCAATTTAAGTAATAGCCCAACACTCAAGGCAGCTAAACTAGCAAATCCAACGGTAGGTTCGGGAATCGATTTTGCAACTAAAAATGGTTGAATTTCAGAAGAGGAAATATAGTTGGTGAGAAAAGGCTTGCCAATATAATTAAGATAAGGTAAGCCAACAATATTAGCAGTATACTCATCTAAATTTTCAAAAGTTGAGAAAGCTAATTTAGAATTACTAGAGTTAAATCCAAAAGAACTTAAACTAGATACACCAGACCATTTCTCTTGAGGAACTTTGGAGTTACCAGAAAATATCAAATCAAACGTATTTAACTCACTTGTGTAAATCAACCCATCATTATTTTGATCCACACCGGAAAATGAACCAGACAAGATACCTCCGCCTTCCCAGCCTGACTGTGTAAAGGTATAGTCCAGAGATGCAGCTTGTACTTGCTTAACTGAGCTTCCTAGCAAACTGAAAATACTAAGAGTAGTTGTAAATGCTATTTTTGAGAAACATCTCATAGTTTTATGCCAGAGAATTGTTGAAGAAATTTTGAGATTGAAAAAGAGAAAGTACTTGCTCAAAACTAGCTATACTAATTGTTCTAATCAACCTAGTACAGCACGGCGTAAATAGATATATTATTCACAATCAGGGAAAAGCTGAGAACACAAGCTTTTTGACTTTTGACACTTCGACTCCTTTCGACTTCGCTCAAGGCAAGTCGCTCAGTGTTAACTTTTGACTTCCACCTTGCGGCACTAGCTTTTACTCACCCAAAGGCGCTCCTTCACGACGTGGGTCAGCACCACTAACTAGCCCCTGATTAGTCAGTACAATTCCGGTGGAACCACTGGTTAATTGGATAACGCTGACTGTATGACCCTTGGCTTCTAAAGCAGGTTTGAGTTTGGCAACATCTGTATCTGCTTCGAGTTCAGTTGGCCCATTACGACTACCAAAATTTGGCAAAGATAGCGATCGCTGAATGTCCAATCCCCAGTCCAGATGTCCTACTATTGCCTTAGCGACATAATTAATAATTTGCGGCCCACCAGCTGAACCAATTACCATTACTAGCTTGCCATTGCGATCAAATACCATCATGGGAGCCATTGAGCTTCTAGGACGTTTCTTAGCTTCTATGCGATTAGCAACAGGCTTTCCTTCTGATGTTGGCAAAAAAGAAAAGTCTGTCAGTTGATTGTTAAGTAAGAAGCCTCGCACCATTAATCTTGAACCAAAGGCATCTTCAATGCTAGTAGTCATTGAAATAGCATTACCTGCCGCATCGACAATTGAAACATGACTAGTAGATGGCAAATCCTTAGATTGATCTTTACCCCAGCGACTTGCTTGCTGTAACAATGGATTGCCTGCTTGGGCTTGACCGATTGAACGTTCAGGATTGATTCTCGCTGCCCGTAACTTTAGGTAGTTAGGGTTAATTAATTCTTTGACTGGTACTGGGACAAAATCTGTGTCAGCTATATATAAATTTCTGTCAGCATAGGCTAAACGTCCAGCTTCAGAAAATAAATGGACTGCTTCTAAAGAAGCTGGCTTTAAAGCTGCCAGATTAAATTGTTGAAGAATACCTAGAATTTGCAGTACGGTTAAACCACCAGAACTTGGAGGCCCCATGCCGCAAACTTTGTAAATTCGATAAGTGCCACAAACTGGCTCTCGCACTTTAGCTTGATATTGCACTAGATCAGTGGTGGTTAAATCACCTGGTACAGCAGCTTGCCTCACCTTAGCTACTATGTCTTTAGCAATATTTCCTTGATAAAAGGCATTAGCGCCTCCTTTAGCAATCTGACGCAATACCTCTGCCAAAGGCTGATTGACCAATCTTGTACCAATTGGCTTGGGTGTTCCATCAGGTTGATAAAAATAGCTCTTAGCTGGCTCGTTGCGAGATAGATATAGATCCTTACTTAGCAGAGTGTACAAACGTGGTGAAAGTGGAAAACCTTGTTCAGAAAGTTGGATAGCTCCTTGAAACAGTTGAGACCAAGGTAACTTGCCATATTTTTTGTGTGCCAACTCTAGCATTCGTACCACCCCAGGCACACCTACAGATTTACCTCCGACAACAGCATCATAAAACTGTAAGGGTTTGCCATTGGCATCGAGAAAGCGATCTGGTTTAGCCGCAGCCGGTGCAGTTTCTCGACCATCATAAGTGAGCAACTTCTTCGTTTTGGCATCGTAGTAAACAAGGAAAGCACCACCACCAATACCTGAAGATTGTGGCTCTACCAAAGTCAGTACCATTTGGACTGCAATAGCAGCATCTATAGCACTACCTCCACGACGTAGAACATCACGTCCGGCTGCTGATGCTAGTGGATTTGCAGCTACTACCACATACTTATTTGTGCGAACAGCTTCACGCTCAACTCGACCACTTCCAGCCTCTGGTGGAGGAGGGGTGTCGGCTTTGCCTATGATAGCTGGCAAGAGGGTAGCACTGAGTGTGAGGGGGAGCAAACAAGTACTTAACGCAAACTTAGATGCTGTAGTCAACGCAACTCTCCGAATTTAAATATTTTATTTATCGTCAATGCTGGAATTACAAAAAAACTCATCAAAACTCTAGCAATATAGAGAGTCTTGCTTGTTGATTTCTTGTTTACTTCACAGATTAGCTTACAAGACATCAAATTACAGCATATTAAGAGGCTAGTCAACTATTTGTTACTTTTAAAAATTTTGATTGTGTATGTATTGAAAGCAAAGCGATATCTTCTCTCCAAGACGCGAACAGTGGGCTATGCAAACGCCACCTGTACCACCTGTAAAGATATCTTTGCCACTAAGCTGTTCCACATTTAATTTGCAAATTTAAATTAGATAAACTGGTGTATCTACTGCTAAGAAAGTCAGTTTTAAAAAGTAAACCTATTTAAGGAAATATAAAATCAGGAAACAGCTTAGAATTTGGTCATTCCAGAGTTTTTATAAAACTAAACATACATGGGTTTTATCGCGCCGACTTACTTATGCCAGCCATTAGATACCTAACTCAATCCCAGAAATGAAAGTTTACAAAAAGCTATTTCAGAGAGTAGGTAAGGACAATATAGTTTATCTGTCAGGAGCAGGCGGGAATTCTAGACCCAGCCCTTTGAGTATAGTTTAGTAAAATTAAAGGAAATATCAACCCAACTTTAATTCATGATAAAAACTATTGAAGGTATTTATCAGGATGGGCAAATTCACCTCACCCAGCTACCGGAAGATATTAGCGATCGCTCTCAAGTTCTCGTCACCTTTCTAGATCCTGGCAAAATCGACCCTAGTAAATTACGCCAACTGATTGATCAATTGGAGACAATTGCTGGTATTGGACAAGGTTTTGAGGAACTCAATGCTGGTAAAACTCGCCCAATTGAGGATTTTGTCCAAGAAATGCAACAAAAGTATGGCATTTAAGCTTGAGATTACCTCAATCGCGGAAACTCAGATTGAGCAAGCTTATCGCTGGTATTGAGAGCGGAATCCTGAATTTGCTGACCGTTGGTTTCGAGGATTGATGAATGCTATTGCTACCCTACAAGAGAAGCCCCAACGTTGTGCTTTAGCAGTCGAACATGAAATTTTTCCAGAAAAGATGGTTCTCCAGAGGAATTAAAAACTAAAGAAGAAATGGAGAAAAAGTGGAGATGGTTAGTTAAGTACTTTGAACTGAAACCATCTTTTTTTGGCTTTTTTCAAGTGAATGTCAACCAGATACTTGAAGATTTATTCCATTAAGCTAGGAGAAAAAACTACACTCATCTTGGCCATAAATTGTTTTGGCACTAAGAAACTCAACACTTGCTTTTACTGAAACTTTACTGCTTCTGCTATAAAGAGCGATCGCGCTTTGCTCTCACCCCAAGCGATCGCACCCTAAAAACCCCAACAGACTGCAAGCAGAGATAATTTATAGTATGACTTTCGTAACGATTGACAGCTATGACAGAGCTACTTGAACAAGCGATCGCCAAACTCAAAAATTTGCCAGCCAATGAACAAGATGCGTAGGCGTAGCCCGCCGCAGGCATCGCGGCGATAATTTTGGCAGAACTAGAAGATGAACGCCGTTGGGATGAAGCTTTTGCCCGTTCTCCAAATATGCTTGCCAAACTCGCAACCGAAGCAATGGCTGAATACCGTGCAGGTAAAACTCAAGAGTTAGATCCAGATACATGAACTATTAAATTTAGAAGAGTGGATTGATGAAGACACTGAACCAGAAGAACCAGCAGATTGAAAAGCCGTCCTTAGAATATTATTTAAATCTTCAGTACCCTGTAACACTTTACCCCGACCCAGAGGAAGGACATGTAGCTCAAATTAAAGATTTACCTGGATGTCTTACCCAAGGCGAAACCCTTGAAGAGACAATGGCAAATCTCAATGAGGCGCGGGAATTGTGGATTGAGACAGCCTATGAAGCAGGCGATGATATTCCCTTACCAAGTAGTAATGATAGCTATAGCAGTAAACTACTAATACGGATGCCGAAATCTTTACATAGACGTTTAGCTGAGACTTCTGAACGGGAAGGCGTTAGTCTCAACCACTATATTGTGTATTTGCTGAGTGCAGTACCATAATTAACAGCAAAGTAATCTTAGTAAACTTCCATATTCTTTATAAATATTCAAAAAATACTTCAGGTACTAATCTGAATTCCCCAGATTTCAAGCGAGAGATATCTATCCATAACGCTCTATGTTTATGATGTGGTGATTCGGAAAAAACTAAACTTTCCAGTTGATAAAATTTAGAATCAACAAAGTCGCATTGATAAAGCTGAATAATTTCATGACCTTGCCTACCATTAAATATAAACAGATTTTCTATACAACCTAGATATTTAATATTCGTTAATTCTGCCTGAATTTCCTCTTGAAACTCTCGTTCTAAGGCGGCGCGGCTGGTTTCGCCAAATTCAACACCACCGCCTAAAGCACGATAAAATGTTTCTTGTTTTACGGGGTCGTAACCTTCAGAAAGAAATATGCGTTCGCCCTTGGCGTTGGCGGAGCCATCGCCATTCCGAATTAGCCCCAAGGTTATTACCCGAATTTCGCCTGCTTTATTCATTTTGGTAACTAATTATCGTAAATAGATTGAGGACAGCTTTCGTTACCCTCAATAGGCCAATCTGGATTTTCGCCACCGATGTACAATTCTTCAATAGTGACATATTCCTGACTTAGCTGGGTGAGGGCGTTGATTAAAATATCCAGAGCGATCGCATCACTGGTTCCTAAGTCAAACCAACAACGCCCCCACTGCCCCTCATATTCAAACTCACCAATGTTGTGCATCAGTGCTAGCAGGCTTTTGTCATAGCCTTGTTCATCATAATTCATGTAGCTGATATCGAGTCCAGTGTCCTGCACCTGGAGATTTTCTGCATTAAATGCACCCAATTTACCCAGATAAAACCAGGAATTGAAAACTTCTTCTACATACTGCTTTTCACGCGCAGAAGGATTTGTACTGAATTTTAGCCAAATCCACACATCAAAAGGATTAATTTCGCGGAACTGAATCTCCATTTTGGTCTAGTATCTCAATTAATGTTCTGCAAATAAGCATATCAAAGTAGGGAGTAGGGAGTTGGGAATGGGGAATGGGGACTAAGGATTCTTTAGGCTAATAGCACTGCTGCGTTCACGCTCAATTTGTTTAACTAAATCGCCTGGGAGTTGGGATTTTTTAGTCAGTGCTTTGTCAAAATTAGCGATCGCTTCCTGGATCATCTGCTGGCTTTTTTCTCTTTGCCCCAGCTGTTTCAGTATTTGGGCTTTAAGATAATAAATTTCTGGATTATCAGATGTTGTTTTGATCGCCCTGTTGACATACTCTAGCGCCTGTGGATACCGTTTTAAATCCCGGTAAGCAAGAGCAATACCCCGATCTACTAAATACCCAGGAGCAGCATTTTGTTCTAAACGCCGAATTGCCTGATCTGGGCTAGCAAAAGGCAAATTAACCGCCAACAGTAAATCCATATAACCCTTGATTAAATTCAATTCTGGATCGTTGGCAGAAATTGCTTCAGCTTTGTCTAAATATTCATAAACTTGTCGCAACCGACTAAAGGCTTGCGGCACACCGTTGACTGTACCCTCACGCGTGAGAACTACTGCTCCCTCTAAAAAATGACCAACAGCAGTGTATAAATTACCACGCAATGGATCGCTAGAAATCAGTTTTTGTCCAGTTTCTAGAGTTTTTTGGCTGTAGGTATCTAGTTTAGCCCAATCCTTATTTCCGTATGCTAAAGATGCGCTCATGGCATAAGCTAGAGGTTCATTTGGCTCTTTGGATAGTGCTTGTTCCAGATAACGCTGTGCTGCTGGATAGTTGCCTTGTTGGAAAATCGCTTTAAAAGCTGCTTCTGTTTGGTCGCCAATTTGATGAGGTTTGTTATTGCGAAACGGATCGCCAGCCAAAGAGGGATTTACCCAGACATTAAGTGCGATTACCCAAGGGGCAACGCCAAAGGCGAACGCAGCTGCAAAAGCAGCCTGAGCAAAGGTAGTGAGTTGAGCAGACACTACTAATCGAGGCGAAGAAAAACTTTTAGTCATTTTAACCTCAGAATAATTGCGGTTGAAATAGTTGTATGTGTTACTTAGAATGCAAAAATGGTTAATTTCAACTTGCCTTTGCTTCAACCAAAATTTTTTTATATATTGGTAATCTTTCCATGTTTCCAGGCTTGCTCTAGCCATTATTTCAGGCTTAGTCTGCCACAATGGAGAAAAAGTGGATAATTCTTGCTGTTAAATTACAGCAGTTTTCATGTATTTGAACCATACCTGTCGTAGGGGCGCAAGGCCTTGCGCCCCTAACGTGTGGTGTATTTACCTGAAAATAGCTGTAAGGTGTTAATCCAGGTAATGCGCTATAAATTTTTTCCAGAATTTTCCAGACACTCTCAGTGTAGCTAATCAGTAATTTGCTGACTTTTTGGTAATCTTAACAAATGCTTTATCTCCGAAATGTAAATTATCATCCCACAGCGTGCCCAACAGCAATTCTCAAATCGATCAATTTAGAATTAGCACCCCAGCAGCTAGGTCTGATTATTGGCCCGAGTGGTTCGGGTAAAAGTACCTTACTAGAAATTTTGTCGGGACTAGCCGAACCCACTACTGGCGCACTCTTCTGGCGGGAACAAGAACTTATAGCCGAACAGCTACAACAATTAGCCGGGTTGGTATTTCAGTTTCCAGAGCGACACTTTTGTGGTGGTTCGATTTTAGAAGAATTGCGTTTAGGACATCCTGAGTTAGGGTCAGAACGAGTCAGACAGGCCCTAAGTGAGGTGGGATTAGAGCATTTATCACTTTCCGCTGCTCCCCATGCTTTGAGTGGTGGTCAGCAACGACGTTTAGCTTTGGCAGTCCAATTAATTCGCCAGCCAAATTTACTGTTATTGGATGAACCCACAGCTGGTTTAGATTGGTCAATGCGTCGGCAACTGGTAAATTTATTAGCGAAACTCAAACAAGATTGGACATTGTTAATTGTGACACACGATGCTGGGGATCTGTTGGCGATCGCAGATCGTTGCTGGACACTCAACCACGGCGAACTAGAATCAGTAGACCCAAAGTCACTAGAATCCAAAGTTAAAGAACCTCTACCAACGGTGTGAGAGCAGGGGGAGCAGGGGAAGCAGGGGGAGAAGGAGAATAACTATGCTCAATGCCCCATGACAAATGACAAATGACAAATGAAAAATGACAAACTTATTGCCTGAAATGGCAGAAATCTGGCAGCAAACTCTCAATTGGCAGCCAACTGTCCAACAGCAAGCGCAATTCCAAAAGCTTTATGAGTTAATCCTAGAAGGTAATCGCCAACTAAATTTAACTCGGATCGTTGACTCCCAAGAGTTTTGGGAAAAACATCTCTGGGACTCTCTGCGAGGAATTACACCCCTGTTATCAGCAAATTTCTCTCCTGCTTCCCCTACTATCATTGATATTGGTACAGGTGCAGGTTTTCCAGGCATTCCAGTGACAATTACAGTACCTAATTGCACAATTACTCTTCTCGATTCCACTCAGAAAAAAATTACTTTTCTCGACAATATATTAACTGAACTTGGCCTTACCAATGCCAAAACTCTTGTTGGTAGGGCTGAAGAAATCGGTCAGCACCGTCAGTATCGACTAGCTTATGATATTGCATTGATTCGTGCTGTTGGGGCAGCCTCGGTCTGTGCAGAATATACCCTACCACTGCTCAAACAGGGAGGTTTAGCTATAATTTATCGCGGTAATTGGACTGAGAATGAAACAACTGCTTTAAAGAATGCTGTGAAGCAGTTGGGTGGTGTCATTGAATCAATCGAAAAATTTACAACACCCCTGAGTCACAGCATCCGCCACTGTGTGTATTTGCGTAAGGTAGCCACCACTCCAGCTAATTTTCCTCGTGCTGTAGGTGTACCAACTCAAAAGCCTCTTTGAGCCGCAAGTGCGAGAAGAAGGACAAAGTATTAACTCTAATTCCCAGAAATATACCAAGTACCATTCAATACGGTTCGGTTAAAGGAGAAAGGGGAAGAAAAACCTTTAACTCTTAACCTTAAACCTTTTCCCCAAAGGTAATTCTGAGTTCAAAATGCTTATCCGAACCGTATTGAAGTACCATTACTCGGTCGCCAGACTGCAAAATCAGTTTTGCGATTTAAAGTAAATCATTTTCAAAAGATGAATAGTGATTAAATTATCACATCAAAAAACTGGCAACAGAATATTGTTTCTGTTGCCAGTTTTTAAGCGCCTATAACTCTAAATTTCTGTCTGGTTTCAGGCAAATTTACTTGCTGCTGCAAACCGCTTGTTAATCTCATCCCAATTAACCACGTTCCACCAAGCATCTAAATAATCAGCGCGGCGATTTTGGTAATTGAGATAATATGCATGTTCCCATACATCATTACCGAGGATGGGATATTTACCTGCACTTAAGGGACTATCTTGATTAGCTGTAGTTGTCACTTCTAACTTGCCACCTTTATTACGTACTAGCCAAACCCAACCACTACCAAAACGACTAGCACCAGCTTCGTTAAACTGTTTTTTGAAAGCTGCAAAAGAGCCAAAACTTTGATTAATTGCGGAGGCGATATTTCCTGTGGGTTCTCCCCCACCTTTGGGCTTCATAATTTGCCAGAACATTGAATGGTTCACATGACCACCGCCATTATTGCGTACCGTTCTACGAATATCTTGTGGCACATTGTCAATTTTTTGCAACAGTTCTTCAACAGTTTTACCTTTGAGTTCTGGATGTTTCTCTAAGGCTGCATTCAAGTTTTTCACATAAGTTGCGTGGTGTTTGTCGTGGTGAAATTGCATCGTTTTGGCATCGATGTGTGGTTCCAGTGCTTCATAGGCGTAAGGTAAAGGCGGTAATTGGATAGCCCCTGTTGTATTTGGTGTTCTATTTGGTGTTGTGGCGGAAGTTGCAGTGTTTTCTTGAGGAAGTTTCTCTGCCGATGCACAAGCATCTAATGCAAAAGCACCCGCACCTGCTGTAAGTAAAAACAAGAAATGGCGTCGATTAATAGTCATATAAGTTTTTGCAGCTAATCCATTAAGTCTCTATTGCAGTTTTATTTTCTTAGATTCTGGCTACAAAAAATTGGAAATTAGCGATTATTTCTGATAGTTTAAGAAACTCTTTATAAGATTCTATCCCCAGTTTTGGGATCAAATACAAACAACTGATTTAAATCGAGTTGTAGATAAAGGCGATCGCCTGGACGAAGACGCACATCACCGCCTACCTGAATATTCAACATCACCGCCGAACCAGGTAAACCAGCACGAATCAAAGTTTCCCTTCCCAAAGGTTCTACAACTTTCACTTCAACTGATAATAATGCTGAGTTTTGAGTACTGTTCCCAGTAGCGTGGCGTTCAGACGGTTCTGAGTCAGTGTTTATTTTTATATGCTCTGGACGAATCCCCAAATCATAACTGTATCCCTGACGTAACTGTAATTTTTCTTTCACAACTGCTGGAATTGTTAATAACTGTCCACTTACATCAAAACCGTTATTTTCATAGATGGCAGGCAAAATATTCATTGGCGGACTGCCTAAAAAAGTTGCCACCATCTGATTAGCAGGACTTGCATAAATAGTTTGGGGATCGCCAATTTGTTGAATTCGCCCGCGATTTAGCACAACAATTTTATCAGCCAAAGTCATCGCTTCAACTTGATCGTGGGTGACGTAAATTGTTGTAATCCCTAATTCTTGATGTAGCTGTTTCAATTCTGCCCTTGTATCATCGCGCAATTGGGCATCTAAATTAGATAAAGGTTCATCAAGTAAAAACACTTGGGGTTCCCGAGCGATCGCTCTTCCTAATGCTACCCTTTGTTGCTGTCCCCCGGAAAGTTGTTTGGGCTTACGATCCAGCAAGTGATCCAGAGAAAGCGATCGCGCCACATTCATCACGCGTTCTTGAATGATTTTCCGGTCAACCTTCCGCATTTGCAAGCCAAAGCCGATGTTTTCTGCCACACTCATGTGAGGATAGAGAGCGTAGTTTTGGAACACCATCGCCACATCGCGTTGTCTGGCTGGGATATTATTCACCAAGCGATCGCCAATAAAAAGTTTGCCAGATGTAGCGGTTTCTAAACCAGCAATCGTTCGCAAAATTGTAGATTTACCACAACCCGATGGCCCAACTAAAACCCAAAACTCGCCATCAGGAATTTCAAAGGTAATATCCTCAATAGCGGTGACATTATTGAATCTACGCTTAATATCTTCTAGACGAACGTTTGCCATTAATTTGATTAAAGTTAATAGTTAGGAGTTAGGAGTTAGGAATTTTAAGTTTTGAGTTTTGAGTTTTAAATTAAAAACCTCTTCAACTCATAACTAATAACTTCTAAATCATAACTGTGTCCAAGCTGGGTGAGAGAGTAAAGAAGCAAAGACTCGTACTCCCCGAAGTTGATTAGAGAGGGGTAAGTGACCTCTAGGCGCACTCAAATCCCAGGTAAACTCGTTAGGGTATCGCGTCCAGTTATTACCTGCTTTCCAGCCAATTTTTGGCCAGAAATTCTCCCAATTTTTACCCAAACTTAACCAGATTTCTCGCTGCACTGAAAAGCCAAATTTACCTTCGGAGTGGACTAACCAGAGGTTGTTAATGGTTTGCAAGTCAACAGCCGAGGTATTTTCTACCTCAGTAAAGTACAACCATTTTCGTTGTACAGCCGTTGGCCCTGACAGTTCACACATTTTTTCGATGGTGACGCGATCGGCTGCTTGGAAGTCTTGAACAGCTAGTAGCTGTTGCAAAGAATTGTAGTTAATCCCGCACTCTGATTTTAGAGGTACAATTCCTTCAGGAAAACAGGAGCGCAAAAATTCTTTGGCTTGAGGTGCATCAGAACTGTAAAGGACTTGGTAAGCTTTGCCATCAATCCAAGTCGCTGGGTTTTCACGTCGTTTCAGTAAAAATTCCATCAACACGTCTAATCCCTCATTACCCAACTCAGCTAACTGTGGGATTATCTGTTGTTGGACTTTTTCAGACCCAGCGATTAACGGTTGTCGGAGGGAGTCGATGTCATTTGCAGGGCCTGATAAAATCATTGGGTCTGTCATGCCATTCTTGTGTTAACGGTCAGTGAAAGAGCGGTAAGCTATCGGGCATTTTCTAAAGTGAAACACTGATAGCGAAAAGTAGTTTACTATTTTTGATCGTACAAAATTGCGATCGCTTCACTGAATCCCACACTTAATCCCCAAATAATGTACAAGGGGAATAGGGGGAAAATCTGTGCCTTATGGCTTGGTGAACAAAAGACATAGCACAATATACAAGCCTGCCACATAAGGTTTTTTTGAATAGCAGCGTATCGATTAGGAGTGTGTGAACTATGTACGACAAGATTACCCCCCCCGCAACCGGAGCAAAAATCACCTTCAAAAATGGTGAACCAATCGTACCGGACAATCCAATTATCCCCTTTATTCGCGGCGATGGTACAGGTATAGACATCTGGCCTGCTACCCAAAAGGTGCTAGATGCTGCGGTAGCCAAAGCATATAAGGGTCAGCGTCAAATTAGTTGGTTCAAGGTTTACGCTGGGGATGAAGCCTGCGATTTATACGGAACATATCAATATTTACCTCAAGACACTCTTACAGCAATTGAAGAATATGGTGTAGCTATTAAAGGGCCTTTGACTACTCCCGTTGGGGGGGGAATTCGTTCTTTAAATGTAGCGCTGCGACAAATTTTTGACTTGTATGCCTGCGTGCGTCCTTGCCGTTATTATGCAGGTACGCCCTCACCTCATAAAAACCCCGAAAAGCTCGATGTAATTGTTTATCGGGAGAATACGGAAGATATTTATTTAGGCATTGAGTGGCGACAAGGTAGCGAAATTGGCGATCGCTTAATTAAAATTCTCAATGAAGAACTGATCCCCGCCACCCCAGAACATAGGAAAAAACGCATTCCTCTTGATTCTGGAATTGGGATCAAACCCATCAGCAAAACTGGTTCTCAGCGTCTAGTTAGACGTGCCATCAAACACGCTTTGCTATTGCCCAAACACAAGCAACAAGTGACTCTGGTGCATAAGGGCAACATCATGAAGTACACCGAAGGTGCTTTCCGCGATTGGGGTTATGAACTAGCAACTAGTGAATTTCGCCAAGAAACTGTCACCGAACGGGAATCTTGGATTTTGAGTAACAAGGAAAAAAATCCGAATATTTCCTTGGAAGAAAACGCCCGCGAGATCGATCCTGGGTTTGATAGTCTCACCGATGAGAAGAAAGCGCAAATTGTCAAGGAAGTTGAAACTGTTCTTAACACAATTTGGGCAACCCACGGCGATGGCAAATGGAAAGAGAAAGTTTTGGTGAATGACCGAATTGCTGATAGTATTTTTCAACAAATCCAAACCAGACCGGATGAGTATTCGATTCTGGCGACAATGAACTTGAACGGCGATTATTTGTCTGATGCCGCCGCCGCCATTGTTGGGGGATTAGGAATGGGGCCAGGGGCAAATATTGGTGATTCTAGTGCCATATTTGAAGCTACCCACGGCACCGCACCCAAACACGCCGGTTTAGATCGGATTAATCCAGGTTCAGTGATTTTGTCTGGTGTGATGATGCTGGAATTTATGGGTTGGCAAGAAGCCGCAGACCTAATTAAGAAAGGTTTAAGCGATGCGATCGCAAATAGTCAAGTTACCTACGATTTAGCCCGGTTGCTGGAACCGCCAGTTGAACCTTTAAAATGTTCTGAATTTGCCGACGCAATTATTCAGCATTTTGGTTAAGTCTATTAGGGTTAAGTCGAATTACCCCACCCTAACCCTCCCCTTGTAAAGGGGAGGGAACTGGATCTCTTGTTTCCCGCCTTCTAAAGCGGAGAGAACTGGATTTCTTGTTTCCCGCCTTCTAAAGCGGAGAGAACTGGATTTCTTGTTTCCCGCCTTCTAAAACGGAGAGAACTGGATCTCTTGTTTCCCCCCTTTGCAAGGGGGGATTAAGGGGGGTAATTTAACTTGTGCATACAACCCTAGCTTTTTTAAGGGTGGTTAGGGGAGATCGACAAATATTTAATACTCCTCAGACATCCTCTAATAAATCAACCATTTTAAAAAAGCGAAATGGCATTTTATTTGCAAAAAACACCAAAATCAAAAAGCAAACTGGGGTTTGAGTAAGTCAAATGGCATTTTGAGAAAGTCAAAGCTTCTTTTGCTTGCGGAAAACACCAAAATGAGTAAGCAAAAGCTTCTTTTGAGAAAGTCAAAGCTTCTTTTACTTGCGGAAAACACCAAAATGAGTAAGTAAAAGCTTGTTTTGAGAAAGCAAAAGCTTCTTTTACTTGCGGAAAACACTAAAATGAGAAAGCAAACTGGGGTTTGAGAAAGTCAAAGCTTCTTTTGAGAAAGTAATTGCGGATTTTGCTTATTGAATTTAGTCCAAATATGAAGTTTAGATAAAATTATTGAAAAAATTGCTGAGAAATTTTGAACCGTCAGATTTTAAAGTAGTCAAAAAACAAAGTCCCCGGCTTTTCTAAAAAGTCGGAGATTTTTTTGGGGCAATCCCCTTATAAAGTTTCGGTTATTCGGATTTAGAGTTATCGAGAACTCGGCGCAAGTTCTCCATTAATTCGGATTTAACCCTATCGGTAATTGCTTTAACTGTGATTTCGCTAATTTATCAGGTGCGATCGCTCCATTCTCTGTAATGATGGCTGTAATTAACTCGGCTGGGGTGACATCAAAAGCTGGGTTGTAAAAATCTACACCCTCAGGTGTGAGAATAGTATCGCCAACTTGATAGATTTCTGTTGGTTCGCGTTCTTCGATGGGAATTTGACTGCCATCGGCTAATTCAAAATCAACGGTGGAAAGGGGCGCAGCGACAAAGAAGGGGATATTATGGGCTTTAGCTGCGATCGCTACACTATATGTACCAATTTTATTAGCAGTGTCACCATTAGCAGCAATGCGATCGGCACCCACAACTACAGCATGAATCAAACCTTGTTTCATACAATGGGCTGCCATATTATCAGTAATTAATGTCACTGGAATCCCTTCTTGCACGCATTCCCAAGTGGTGAGTTTTGCGCCTTGCAAGCGGGGACGGGTTTCGTCAGCAAATAAACGTTCTAAACGTCCTTCTCTCCAAGCAGAACGCACAACACCCAAAGCTGTGCCATAACCAGCAGTAGCTAATGCACCGGCGTTACAGTGGGTAAGCAGCCTCAGCTTTCCTGGGGTAGACGGTAAAACAGCCAAACCATTGTCACCGATCGCTTGACAAGTTTGCAAATCTTCAGCGTTGATTGCTTGGGCTGTTTGGAAAAGGGTTTGCTTAATCTCTTCTACCGTTCCCAGCGTTTCGTAGGCGGCTTTAAGCATCCGGCTAATTGCCCAAAATAAATTTACCGCCGTGGGACGAGTAGAACGCAACAACTGGGCTACTTTATCTAAGTTTTGCAGAAATTCATGGCGATCGCTTGTCTCAATTTCTCTTGCACCAAGATACATTCCATAAGCCGCAGCCACACCAATTGCTGGCGCACCTCGCACAATCATCGTTTTAATTGCCCGCGCCATATCTTCACTGCGGTGAATTTCCACAAATATATATTCGTTTGGTAAGCGAGTTTGATCGATTAGTGACACTGAGTTGTTATGCCAAATGACCGGATAAACCTGGTTTGTCGAAGGTGTCATAGAAAAAGGTAATTAATGGATAGGCAATATTTTTTACTTTAATGCACCCTGATGATTTCATTCTTAAACTGATTAAACGTTCTGGGTATGGATTTAAAAGCTTTGAAAATTTTAGAGTCAGATGCTCTTATTAAATTGGTATTTTATTCACTAGTTGGTATATTTAATCACTAATTAATCAAAAAATAGAGCAGTTGCACTGTAATACAACTGCTCTAAAAACTACTTAGATAGATATTTACTCTACCTATCCACAGACCCCATAATTACGTCAACACTGCCAAGAATCACCACAATATCTGCAACCTTCATCCCGCGCAGTAAATGTGGAACAATCTGGAGATTGTTAAAATCTGCTGCACGAATCTTCCAACGTGCAGGGAAGACATTATCATCGCCAACCAAATAAATTCCCAATTCACCTTTGCCACTTTCTACACGAGCGTAGATTTCACCTTTGGGCATCTTAAAAGTGGGAGAAACTTTTTTACCGATGAATTGGTAATCAAATGCGTCCCACTCGGATTTTTTACCTGCGGCTAAACGCTTGGCTTCTAGATTTTCGTAAGGGCCGCCAGGAAGTCCTTTAATTGCTTGGCGAATAATTTTCACAGATTCGCGCATTTCCCGCATCCGCACTACGTAACGGGCAAAGCAATCACCGGCAGTTTCCCACTGCACATCCCAGTCGAAATCGTCGTAGCATTCGTAATGGTCAACTTTCCGCAAATCCCATTGCACGCCAGATGCACGTAACATTGGGCCAGAAAGTCCCCAGTTGATTGCTTCTTCACGGGTGATAGTACCAATACCCTCAACACGTCGCCGGAAGATGGGGTTATCGGTTACTAAGCGTTCGTACTCATCAACTTTTGGCAATAAGTAGTCGCAGAATTCCAGACATTTATCTACCCAACCGTAAGGTAAATCGGCTGCTACCCCACCAATGCGGAAGTAGTTGTTATTCACCATCCGATAACCTGTAGCAGCTTCCCACAAATCATAAATCATCTCCCGTTCCCGGAACTGATAGAAGAAGGGAGTTTGTGCGCCTACGTCAGCAAGGAAGGGGCCAAACCATAGCAAGTGGTTAGCGATGCGGTTCAACTCCAGCATGATGACGCGGATGTAGCTAGCGCGTTTGGGGACAGCGACACCTGCAAGCTTTTCTGGGGCGTTAACAGTGACAGCTTCGTTGAACATTCCCGCCGCGTAGTCCCAGCGACTAACGTAAGGAACGTACATTACATTAGTACGGTTCTCAGCAATTTTTTCCATTCCTCGATGCAGGTAGCCGATGACCGGTTCACAGTCAACAACATCCTCGCCATCCAGAGTCATGATTAGCCGCAGAACCCCGTGCATTGAGGGGTGGTGTGGCCCCATGTTTAGCACCATTGGTTCAGTGCGGGTTTCTAGTCTGGTCATAGATTTTGTGTTCTCCCGTTGTGTTCGTGTAGCGTGCCGAAGGCAAATTTTGAATTGAACCGCTTAGATGCCAACCAGAATGTTTTAGTTTGTTGCACTTCTTCAACTATTATATGGAAGCTCGATATCCACTTAATTGAGGCATCGGATTTTTTTCACCTCATTATTCTGCCGCAAGGGGAAAAGGGAAAATAACTTATGCCCAATGCCTAATGCCCAATGCCCCACGACTTCTGAGTTTTTACGTAAGCCCTACAGATATTGTGTCAGCTATATTACAGTTTTATGAGGCTGATACATAATTTATGGCTTTCAATCAAGAGCGTTTTGATAGGCTAATTCAGAAGTTAGAAGTTTTTGCTAACAAACAACCGCATCTTTATAAATTGCACGTTGCTTTTTTGGCTACTTTAGGGTACGCATATATACTTTTGGTTCTAGCTGTAACATTGACTCTGCTGGTAGGTATTATCTTTTTGATGCTTAACGCTAAGTCAATTCATGCCTCATCTGTGAAAGGTGTTCTGTTTTTGCTGGCGTTCGCATTGGTGTTAGTGCGATCGCTTTGGGTTTCTTTTCCCCCACCTACAGGTTTACCATTGCAACCCAAGGATGTACCCAATCTCTATTCTTTAACTAACGAAATCTCATCAAAGCTACAAGCCCCACGGTTTCACCACATCTTGCTGACTAACGATTTTAATGCAGGGGTTGTCCAAAGACCACGCTTAGGTTTGCTGGGATGGCAGCAAAATTACTTAATTGTAGGTTTACCGCTAATGCTAGCACTGCCACCCGAACAATTTCGTGCTGTCTTAGCCCATGAACTAGGACATTTATCAGGAAATCACAGCCGTTTTAGTGGTTGGATTTATCGCCAACGTGAAACATGGTATCGCATTATTAAAGGGTTACGACAAGGTGGAAATGAAGTATCATCGTTAATCTTTGAGCGGTTTTTGACATGGTACAGTCCGTTTTTTAATGCCTATTCTTTTGTGTTAGCACGGATGGATGAATATGAAGCGGATAGATGTGCCGTTGAGCTAACGGGAGAAAAAAATGCTGCTGAAACATTGATAAATGTGGAAGTCAAAGCTAGATTTCTAGAAAGATATTTTTGGTCTAGCATCTATAAACAAGTTGAAACAGAAATCGAACCACCAAAAATGACTTATATGGCTATGCAACAGGCTTTAAGTCAGAGACTTCATCAGGAAATCACAAGTACTTATTTAAGTGAAGCTTTAACGGAAAAAACCAACAATGCTGATACTCATCCTTGCCTGAAAGATAGACTCAAAGCTTTGGGATACATCCTCAATTCTCGGCAGGAATTAGCTATATTTGCACCAATTGAAATCAGTGCTGCTCAGAAATTTTTGGGAAATAGATTAGAAAAATTCATCGCACATTTTAGTCAAGCTTGGCGAGAAGAAATAGCAACACCTTGGCGACAGAAATATGCTGATTTTCAAAATTCAATAGCTACTTTAAAAGATTTAAATCAAAAAGCAAAAACACAACAACTAACTTTAGATGAAGCTACTCAACGAGCCTTTTTAACATTTGAGTTTGATGGTGAAGAAGCGGTTATACCACTATTACAAGAAATTATTCATCGTGATGCTCACCACGCCTCAGCTAATTATTTACTAGGTCAAATATTATTAAAAAAACAAGATGCGACTGGAATAGAATACATTGAGAGAGCAATAGAGCAAGACTCAAGTATAGTTATAGAAGGTTGTCAGACAATTTGCTATTTTCTTCAAAAACAAGGAAAAATTAAGGAAGCAAAATCTTATCAAGAACGTGCCGTAAATTATCATGAATTAATTTTGAAAGCACAGCAAGAACGTTCCAGTGTGAGAGAAAAGGATAAATTGGAATCTCATACTGTTTCAGATATAGATGTAAATAAGCTTCGTCAGCAGTTTGATCATCACCCGGATATAAAAACTGCTTACTTGGTGCAAAAAAATATGCAATTTTTTCCTGAAAAACCATTTTACGTTTTAGCTTTGAAGCGGGAAGTTACTTTTTTAGAAGGTCTTGAGAAACCCGATCACTCTAAACTTGTGAACAGCTTGTTACAGGAAAACGAATTTCTCGATAATGTATTCATTTTTATTTTAAATGACCATTTAAATATGGAGAAAAAATTAAAAGTGATACCAAATTCGATGATTTACCAAAAGAAAGGTAAAAAATAGCACTACAAATGCTTAAATCTCAACAATGAAAGCTGACGCTGAGTTTATGATATTTTCTTTTGTGTCTTAGTGGTTTAAAAACTATTTTTTAGCTAGGAACCACAAAGACACAAACAAAAGAATACATAATTAAAGTTCATCTGTGGTTTTTTGCCCTAAGTCTCATGAATCGTCAGCTAGCTATTGAAGAACCGATATTTTCCCATCTACCAGTGTTACCGCAGGAAACGATCGCAGGTCTAGCGGTATCTCCAGGAGGTCATTATCTTGATACGACGGTAGGCGGTGGAGGTCACAGCCGTTTGATTTTAGCAGCTGCGCCAGATGTACAAGTAACAGCAATTGACCAAGATGAGGATGCTTTAGCAGCAGCGAGGAAAGAATTAGCTGAGTTTGGCGATCGCGTACAATTTATTCATCGCAATTTTGCTGACTACGAGTTCCCCCCTAATACTTTCGATGGTATTCTCGCCGATTTGGGGGTAAGTTCTTACCATTTAGATCAAGCAGAACGGGGTTTCAGCTTTCGCCAAGCTGCAAATTTAGATATGCGAATGGATCGAGGGCGATCGCTAACTGCTGCTGATGTAATTAATAATTGGGATGAAGCAGAATTAGCAGATATTTTCTTTAAGTACGGTGAGGAGAGATTATCGCGGCGCATTGCCAGACGCATTGTAGAACGGCGACCGTTGCACACGACTACAGAATTGGCTGAAGTGATCGCTTCTTCAGTTCCCCCGAAATACCGTTATGGGAGAATTCACCCGGCTACCCGTGTTTTTCAAGCTCTGCGAATTGTTGTCAACGATGAGTTAAAATCCCTAGAAACCTTTTTGGATAAAGCACCAAATGCCCTTGTCCCTGGTGGCAGAATTGCGATTATCAGTTTTCACAGTTTGGAAGACCGTCCGGTGAAACACGGTTTAAGAAATTCACCTTTATTAAAAGTATTAACAAAAAAACCAATTATTGCTCAAGAAGAGGAAATTAGTCAGAATCCGCGATCGCGATCGGCCAAACTAAGGATAGCCCAAAAGCTGGTGTAACTACAATGCAGCGTTAAACTGTTCCATCTCAACGATCTGTTAACCTAGCGTTGTTGAAGAGTTAAAAAAGAGTAGATGGAAATTATTAATCTGTTTACGGCGGGTGGCATAGTGATGTGGCCTCTGCTGGCGTTTTCCTTGTTAGGCGTGGCGCTAATTATCGAACGGATCATTTTTTGGGTAAGGATAAATAATCGGCAAAACAAGGTAGTGCGAGAAGTATTACAGCTTTATCGCCTTGATAATGTAGTTAGTGCTTTAGATCAATTGCAGAAAAATGCTGATTTACCCATTGCTCGGATTTTTTTAACAGCTTTAGAATTGGAGGAGCCAACACCAGAGGAATTTCGTTTGGCATTAGAAAGTGAAGCACAAGCCGAAATCCCCTTACTCAAGCGATCGCAAAATATTTTTGAGACAATTATTGGTCTTGCGCCCCTATTAGGACTTTTAGGAACTGTATTAACCCAAGTTGCGGGTTATCAAGCTGTGGGTACTAAGACTTGAATAGTCGTGCG